>JAJOKA010000086.1 GCA_021206555.1 Candidatus Cloacimonadota bacterium
CTTATAACGAAGAGACGCTTACCAAGCGCTATATGATAAATCTGATCCAATGCCAGTATATGAAGTGGCGCAGATCCTGTTTTAGAATAGGATTGTATAGCGGATTCAATACCGATAACATGGCCAACAAATGAGGAGTATATGCCATTAGGTTTTAGCACAGTACTACAGCAAGCAATCCCTGAAAACTATCAGGGAGTGGAGGTTTGTGAAGTCATCGATCTTTGGCTGAAAGACCATCTCGAGGAAGCAGCCGAATGCAGAGCCATTCTGAAAAGCTGGCTGCTTAAAACCAGAGCCAAGAACGCTTCTGATATCGATTTTGGTGCTCCCGGCTGCGCGGGACAAATCTGGTTCCGTATATACGGTGTAAAAAAACCGATGGAGGAACTGGGCAGTTTTAGCTTTATTGAAAGCTCGACCATCATCCTCAGTTGGCTTACTCCGGCCCAAACGCAACTGCTGTTCAGGGATCGCAGCGTGGATTTTTCTCTTGCATTTGACGTAGAGGGCGGCTCCGCCAGATTCAGGGGTTCATGTTATTTTGACAGTGGGCACCTGGGCGTGAACTTCCGTAAGATCAATGATAAGCTTTTTACCATGGATGGGCTGGGAATTCCGCAACCCATCGCTCAACGGATGAACCTGCGCCACGAAAAGCAGGGCCTGGTACTGATCACAGGGATTACCGGCAGCGGTAAATCCACCACTCTGGATGCCGTGATAGACATGAATAATAGCGAGAATACCGCTCATATCGTAATCATCGGTCATCCCATTGAGTATCGGCATAGATCAAAGCAAGCACTGGTGCGTCATCGTGAAGTAGGCCCTGATGTGCGGAGTTTTGAAGCTGGAGCAGTGGAAGCCTGCGTCAGGATCCGGATATTATAGTTGTTGGTGAGATGCGTGATGCCAAGACCATTGCCACCGTATTGGAGATCACCGATAGCGGTCACAAAAGCTTTTTACTACTTTGCATACGAGTTCGGCTATTGATAGCGTGCATCGCATCGTGGCAGAGTTTCCTCCGGAAGAGCAGGATCGTATCCGCAACCGCCTGGCCGATGTGCTCAGTGTCTGCATCAGCCAAAAGCTGGTGCCTACTATCGATGGTAAACTCGTGTTGGCCAAAGAAATCCTTTCGGTTGACCACAGTGTACAAGCTGCCATTCGCAACAAGAACATTGGCGAGATATATCAGATGATGGTGGAAGGAAAGCGCTTGGGGGATGCTCACTCTGGAGCAAGACTTGCGCGAGCTTCAGCGTAAAGGCATCATCACGCAGCAGAGTGCGATGAACTTTGCAAACAACAAGAAACGTATGCAACAGCTGCTCACAATGGCGTAAAGCCAGGTAAGTTAAGGTTGGGATTATGAAAAAACACCCTAAACAAGCATTCGGTATCTTTCACGATGGCTTGGTAGTGCGCATAGTGCACCTGGTGAGGGAAGGAAGCGAAGTATATCTGCAAGCGGTTGACCATACTGATCTGGATAAGTACTGGTACAAGATCCTGGATGATCCTACGGTTTCGGCAGTAGATGCTATCACCAAAGAGAGTAAGGGCACTTCCCAAAGCGCAATTGAGATTGATGAATTTGATAACGATTATGTGACTAACTATCAATTGCAGCCCAGTGAACGAATGCTTGGGGCATTTGAGTTGAGCCGGGGTGTGATTGCGCTGAATGTGTACGAAGATAACATTCTCAAAGACAATCCCGGGACCACAGACAAAAAGGATATCAAACGTTTTGTTAAAACAAGGGTTCCGTCGAAGGAGCTTAAGGCAGGAGAGTATCAGTCTTCGATCATCGATAAAGGCGGAGTAAAACAGCATTGGCTGCATCATGGCACAAAATCGACTGTTGGAGTTGCTAAAAAACCACGCCCGAAACAATCGCCAAAAGCATTACTATAAACTGGCCGATGCCAACGACATTGTGTTGACCGACTACTTCCGTAATACCTACCAGACTGAACTGGAAGGCAGGACAATGTTGGTGTATCTAGGGCAGGAATATCGCAAGGCCTTTTTGTTTGAAGATGGAGTGTGGCGGGAAACGCTGGCTCTGCAGATTACGCAAAGTGTACCCGATGAAGAGACCATTACCTCCAAGCTGGCTTTAGCCATTGACAGTGCAGGGATCAGTGAACCGGAGCGAGTAATTCTGTGTGGAGATCTGGCAAGTCACGAGCTTGGAGAGTTTATGATGAGTCAGTTTGCCTCCGTCAAAGTAGAGCTTTTTTCCTTTCACAATCTTGTGATCTCAACTGCTTCTGATGAGCTTCACGATAACCGGAGCCTTAGTAAATATACGATACCAATTGCCTTGGCTTACAAAGCGCTATACTATGAAGAGCTCGGGTTTACCCACAGCAACTTCCTGCCGTCCAAGATCATCGAGGGACAAAAGGAGTTTAAGGTTGCCTGGCACGGTTTATTGATTTTGCTGCTCATTTTTGCATCGGTCTTTATTGCTACAAACCAGTTTTTGAAGAGCAACCAGGTTCTTAACATCGAAAGGCAGCAAAAACTGGATCTGAACTTGAGCTTAAGGCAAAAGCAGGCTGAAGCAGATAGAATAAGTAAAATCATGAGTGACATGGAGAAGCAGGATCAAAACCTGGATGCCATTGGCGTGATTTTGGAGGGTAAGAACTACTGGACTCAGCTTCTTAACAGAATAAACGCAAACTTCCGGGCAAATCCCAGCAGTTGGATCACCAATCTCAAGCTGGATAAATCCAAGATATTCGTAAACGGGGTTACTTCGAAGCGGGCAAATGTGATCGCCTTTGCTAATGAGTTTGAAGGTAGTCAAATCCGCAAAGTATCGCACGCAAAGATCAGAGAACATGATATCTGGGTGTTCGAGCTGCTCTTTGACGCGCCAAAAGTGAATTGGATGGAAGACATCGAGCAGCAAATGCGCGCTATGTTGGCAACTCACACACCTGAGCAGACAGCATCGGTCTCAGATAAACGGGTAAGCGTGGTGCCCTCAGAAACACCCAAAAGAGCAACTCCTGCCCCAACTCCGACCCAGACCACTCCGGTTGTGAAGATACAGAAGCTGCATCTGGGGACGATAGATTATGCGATCAGCCCCGGTGCTACAGATGAGATGTTGGCTATGGATGCGGCTATCACAGCCCAATACCAAAGCTTTGTGAATGCCGTTAACTTGGGAAACATGTGGGAATATCGGAAGCAGGGCTTCAGATTTCTTTCCCAGCATGCAGCTCATCCGCTCAGTCCAATCGTGCGCTGGTGGCTGGCATACCGTTTGTATCTGGATAAGGAATTCCCTCAGGCCGATCAGGCTTTGGCCGATAACCTGCTGGCCAGCTCGGAATTTCACACGCTCTCACTGCTGCTGCAAGCCAGGATCCATCTTGCCATGGGGGATAGAAAATATCTTGATCTATACGAGAGTCTGAATCGACAAAAGCTTCCGCCGAAGCTGGAGCAGCAGATTGCCAAAGACTTGGAGGCTATTGCCAAAGGAGCAGGACGATGACGAATACCGGACGCAACTCAATCGTGCTCTCATCGCTGTTGGTGGTGATAGTATCAGCCGCGACATTCTTGCTGCACAGTATCGGCCAAAAGGTGTCTGTGATCAAAGCCGAAAACGAAGAAACTTCCGCCAAACTGGCGGTATTGGATTCTCAGATCTCCAATATCGATTCTCTGATGATGGAATATGAAATCCGCAAGGCGATGGTCTCTGAACAGAGTAAAGTGATTCTGGCTGAGGATAATCCCACCATTACCTATCAGTATTTACTGAGAGTACTGTCCTGGCTGGGAAAAGACAATCATCTACGATTTTCTCTTTCTGACAAAGGTAAGGGAGGCGGAGACTGGAATAACTATGTAATCTCCGGGCGCTCGAATTATATGGATGTGGCGCATTTCACCAGATTCATTGAGCACCAACGCGCGCTACTGACCCTGGAAGAGCTTTCCATCGGTTCAGACGGCGTGGCCAATAGCGATACCGTATCTTTCTCCATGGTCTTGCGCACTCATTATGCAGAGGGTGGGCTTGCCCTGCATGAAGTAAGACCCAAATCGGTAAAAGCAAATCTGGCAGAATACCAACTCTTTCGTTCAAGAGTCTGGGATAGTGCCCAATTTGACGAGGATGAGGAGGCTGATCCCAGATTGGTAAACATCGATAGCAGCAATCTGATAGGTGTAGCCGAGGGCAGAATCTTCCTGCGAGATAGCCAAGGCGTGATCCGCATTCTGAATCTGCGTGACCGAGTGAAAGGCGGATATCTATACAGCATTGATGTTCGGGAAGGAAGAGCCATCTTCAGGGTGGATAAATATGGCTTACCCGAAAACCAAATCCTGCATCTGCATAAGGAAAACTGAGGAATAGACTTATGGATAAAAGAATCATTTTAATACTGATGCTATGCTGCTTGATCATCGGCCTGGCAGCTCAAACCAGAGCCGTAGATACTACCCGGCTCAGCATTCATCCCGCTACCCATATCAATGACGCAGTGCAGATCTTGGAAGGTTACGCGCTGCGCAGCACAGGGAAGAAACTTGTGAATCTCTCCAGCTACAACGGCAGCATCAATGTGCCAATCAATGACTTGGATTGGAAAAAAGCCTTGGAGCTGATCCTGCTGCAGAACAACCTGACTCAAGAGGAGCTTCCAGGATTAATCTCCATAGTTGATGTTAAAAGCCCTATTGCTGAAAGTGCCAAAAAGGTGGATCCCATCATCCAGGACGCGCAGCTCAAACAAGTGCGCATCAAAGCAGTAGCCATGCTGGCGGATAGGAGCTATCTGAAAAACCTGGGCGTGGATTGGTCATCCGTGGCCAATGGCAAGGTCAATGTCAGCACCGGTTTTGCCGGCGCGTCTCAGCTCACCTCTCCGTTTAGCATCAGTGGCGGTGGAAACGCTACGATCGGTTCGCACAGCGTGGAAATTTCCACCCTCTTGCGCACTATCGAAACCGACCAAAAGGGGAACATCATTGCCGAACCCAGCATCCTGGTAAGCAGCGGTAAAAGCGGCTATATCCAGGTTGGTCAGGATATCTCCATCAAAACCGCGGACGAAGCCGGAAACACCAAAGATACATTCTTTTCCACCGGTATCATCATGACTGTAACGCCTGAAGTGGTGGAACTGGAAGGCGAAGAGCTGATCAAGCTGCAGATCGCCATCGAACGCTCCAGCGGACAGCCCTCCGCAGTCTCCACCGTGATCTCAACCAGTAAGTCCAATACGGAATTGATGCTTTACGATCAGGAACAAACCGTGATTGCCGGTTTGCTTGACACAGACGAAGTGAAAGTGCGCAGTGGCATTCCCATTCTCAAGGATCTCCCCTGGTGGGTTTTTGGCATCCGCTATCTCGCCGGTTATGACTCTTACGAGAAGAAAGAACGGGAACTGATCATCTCCATCAAAGCAGAGATCATGGACACTGCGCTGGAACGGTTGCGCAGAGCACGGACTCAGGAAAACCTGATGAACTGACTAAGAGCAGGTCTGTATGCGCATCTCACAAAGGCTTCTGCTCCTCTTTATCTTGATTGCTTTTGCATTCGGAGCCTTCTTCTATCTGTTTTTTCATATTAAACAGGAAGAGCTGAGAGTTTTTGCTGAAAGCGATCTGAACCAACGACGCACCACGATCGATGCTATCTTCGAGCTGAAAGCCAATGCTATGCTTACTCATCTTGATGATATCGCGATCGCCCAAGAAATGGCATCATTTATCCGGGGGAATAATCCCTACCGGATCCAGTATAGGGCCGGCTCCCTGATCGAAACCATTGGCTATTCAGCTGTGCAGGTATATGACGCGAAGGGAAACTTGCTATATCAGGACAGCGATGATCAGATCAGCGGGTTACAGGACTGGCGTCTGGATCAGGCGTTTTACGAACAAAACTCCAGCAGATTACGGCAGAGCTTTTTTACCAAACACAAGCAGATCATTCTGTCTTGCGCGATTTCAAGTATTCATCACGGGAATGATCTTGCTCTGCAAAATGAGCCTCTGGGTTATGTTCTCATAGCTCAGGCCTGGGACTATCGCTATCTGGTGGATCTGGCCAAAGCGCTGAACTATGACATCCGCATCAGCTTTATCGAGCCCAATACTGCCAGTAACATTGGTCAATACAATACCAAAATCGTGCGCAATATCAAGGGCATAGACCAATACAATCTGGCCTGGCTGGAGTTTTACAGTGCTAATCCCTATCTGGGCGAACTGAGAAACCTGGGCAATCTGATTATATTTGGCACCATGGGCTTTATCCTGATCTTCCTGCTGATGCAGTTTTTCCTGATTCAGGGCTGGATCACGAGCCCTCTGGGCTTGATCTCGCAAAGCCTGAAAAAGGGCGATCCGCAGATTATCCGTGAGTTGAACGACAAACGCAACGAATTTGCCGATATCGCTCTTTTGATCGAAAGATTCTTTGCTCAGCAACAGGAGCTGATTCAAGAGATTGAAGATCGCAGACGCACTGAAGCACGTCTGCGTGAGATTGAGGAGCAAACTCGCAAGATTTTGCTAACCTCGCCGGAATCCATAATCGTAACTGATCTCGAAGGGAAGATTATCACCGTAAACGATGAAACTCTGAGATTGCTGAAGCAAAAGAGTGAAGCAGAGATCATCGCCCAGAACATGAAGATTACTGACTTGGTGATCCCTTCTGAGCGCAGACACCTGGCTCGCATGTTGCAGGACTTGTTTAAAGGCCTGTACGTTAAGAACCAGGAGCTTAGCTTCCGGGGAGAGGATGGAGATAGCTTTTCTGCCCTTGTAAGCGCCTCGGTGATCATGGATGACGCAAATAATCCCACCAAATTGATCTTTATTACGCGCGACCTCACTGAACTGAAGAACCTGGAACTGCAACTAAGGCAATCCCAAAAACTGGAATCAATCGGTACCCTGGCGGGGGGTATCGCGCATGATTTCAACAATATCATTACCATTATTGCCGGCTACATCGCGCTGTCCTCCGGAAAAATTGATAGCCGTAGCCAAGCCCATGAGGATCTGGATGAAGCCTTAAAAGCTTGCCTGAGAGCTAAAAGCCTGATCGGAAAAATCCTTACCTTTAGCCGCCAGGGTGAACCGGACGTGGAAGTGGCAGTGTTAGCCGAGATTATTGAAGATACTCTACCCATGATCAGGGCGATCATTCCCTCTAAAATATCCATTGAAACCAGTATCAATAGCCGTTGTTTCACTCGTGTGGATAGCACTGAGATGCAGCAAGTGCTGCTGAACCTGGCCACCAACGCTTTTCATGCAATGCGCCCGGATGGAGGTGTCCTTACGATTTCACTGGAGGAATGCGCCGGTTATGAGCTGATCGGAATTGATCCCAAAGTGCAGCTGGAAAGCACCTATTTACACCTAAGTGTCAGCGATACCGGTTCAGGCATTGCCCCGGAATTGCTGTCACGCATCTTCGATCCCTATTTCAGCACCAAAGCAACTGGGGAAGGCACCGGACTTGGTCTGTCCATCGTGCATGGCATCGTCAGCGGCTATCGCGGCTTCATCACGGTGCGCAGCATTCAGGGCGAGGGGACGGTCTTCAATATCTATCTACCCTGTACCGAAGCGGTTGCTCCCATAACAAAGATCACCAAGAACGAGGACTATCCTTCAAAGCAGCCAATATCTTGATGGTTGATGATGAAGCGGCTTTGGCCGAGATCTTTCTGCAAGCCCTGCAAAATGTGGGATATCAGGTGAGCTCCTACACCGATTCGTCTCAGGCCTTGCAAGGCTTCATGGAAAAGCCCGACCACTTCGATATCTTGATAGCCGACATCAATATGCCGCAGATGGATGGCATCAAACTGGCCTCTGAGATCTTGAAAATACGCTCTATCCCCATCATCCTCTACACTGGATTCTTAGATCACAATCTGCAACGTAAAGCAGAAACAATCGGCGTTACACACATTCTGAACAAACCGATCCTACCGGATGAGATGGTCAGAGCTGTGGCAAAAGCTATCTATGAAGGCTGAGATCAGAGATACCCCTCCCGTATGGTTCCCCCTCTCCTTAGCTCATGTTTACTCCATGATCTCTTTATGACATGAGGAAAACATGGACTAATGTAATGGCAAAATAATGGCGAAATGAAAGGCGCTCAGGCATCAGACGCCAAGTTTCTGACAGGCGAGACGAGCTGCTTCCTGATGGGCAGCTTTTTTGGTGTTTCCTTTTCCGGTGCAGCTAAACTTATTGCCCACGCGCACTTCCACCAAAAAGACCTTCTGGTGTTCCGGGCCTTCTTCGGCGATGGTCACATATTTGGGAGGATCCTGATTGCGTCCTTGCAGGTATTCCTGGAGGATGGATTTATAGTTCACCAGTTCGTCTCTGGTCACGGTTTCTTCATAATCTGCCAGAATATGGCCTTTGATGAATCTGGTGGCTGCGGCGATTCCGCTATCCAGATAGATGGCGCAGATCAGGGCTTCCACGCTGTCCGAGAGGATGGAGGCCTTGCTTGCTCCTCCGGAGGCGGCTTCTTCCGGACTTAGCAGGAGATATTTTCCCAGTTCCAGATTGTTTGCTTTCAGGGTGAGGTAGGTCTCGGAAACGATCTTGGATTTGAGCTTGGAAAGCTTGCCTTCCTGCTCGTCCGGGTGCCGGGCAAAGAGTTCTTTGGATACCACAAATCCCAGGATGCTATCTCCCAAAAACTCCATGCGCTCAAAAGGTGATGGAGCCTTGTGGTCTCCAAAATGACGACGCAGATAGGATTTGTGGGTGAGAGCAGCCTTCAGCAGGGTGCTGTCCTGAAAGTTGTAGTCAAACTTCTTTTGCAATTGACCCAAGCTCTTTTCCCACTTGGGATAGGGTTCCGGCATGCGTTTGCCGTTAAAATAGTCTAGGATTTGAGAGATGATCTTCTTCAATTTCGCGCTCACTCTGCTTCTCTTGCAAAAAGCTCCCGCCAGCGCTATAGCGCCAGCGGGATATATTTCGTTGCTTTAGTTCGTATAGCGGGTAATCACGATGGCGCTGTTATGACCACCGAAGCCCAGGGAATTGGAAAGGGCCGCATTTACTTGGTGTTGCACGGAACAGCCGGGAATGTAGTCCAGATCGCAATCCGGATCGGGATTCACCAGATTTAAAGTGGGGTGGAGCGTTCCGGTCTCAATGCTCTTGACGCACACGATGGCTTCAATGCCTGCCGCAGCACCTAACATGTGTCCCACCATAGACTTGGTGGAATTGATCTTCATCCTGTAGGCCCGGGAACCGAAAGCGGTTTTGAGGGACGCAGTCTCACCCTTGTCGTTCAGCGGGGTAGAGGTGCCATGCGCGTTGATATAATCGATATCATTAGGAGCAAGCCCGGCATCTTTGACGGCCATGAGGATGGCTCTGGTGCTGCCTTCGCCGTCTTCAGTGGGAGCAGTGATGTGGAAGGCGTCACCGCTGGCACCGTATCCTGCTAGCTCGGCATAGATCTTGGCGCACGGGCTTTGGCGTGTCCAGCTCTTCCAGC
>JAJOKA010000132.1 GCA_021206555.1 Candidatus Cloacimonadota bacterium
CTTTATCCTGGAAGTTTATCAGGGCAAGCTAAATCTGAATCAGATTGTGCCCATCGAGGAGTACATCGCTGGCGTTTTGCCCAATGAGATCGGCCCCAACAGCCCCATTGAAGCGCTTAAAGCGCAAGCAGTTGCGGCTCGCACCCACGCGGTGAGTTTGCTGCTCTACAATCGCCATCGGGATCAGGGCTTTGATCTCTGTAGCAGCACTCACTGTCAGGTCTATAAAGGTCGTCATCTCCGAAATGCTCAGATCGAAGAAGCGGTGATGCATACTGCGGGAGAAATCCTTACAGTAGAAGACCGCGTGGCAGATGCCACCTATCACAGCAGTTGTGGGGGCAAGACCGATTCCAGCGCCAATATCTGGAGGAGCGCTCTGATTTCCGCATCTTAGCGGTTCTGTGTGCTATCCTGAAGCCGCAGACTACGACCTCAGTAGTGAAAGCGGAGCTGCCCGCTGGCTGGATCACAAACCAGATACCTCCGGCATGAGTTCCTGGGAACGAGCCAGCATCGATTGGCAGCGTACGATTACCAAAGCCCAAGTAGCCAAAAATGTGGGATTAAAAAGGCTGGACAGCATTCGGATTCTGGAGCGTGGCTTATCCGGAAGAATCATCAGGCTCAAGCTGGTGGGAGATAGAGAGATAATCATCGATTCCGAATACAGGATACGTCAGGCTTTTGGCATGTTGCCCTCTTCATATTTCTACATCAAGGGCATGAAAGGCCAAAGCGCGATGAACTTACCGGCCACTATCAATCTGGTGGGACGCGGTTCCGGTCACGGAGTAGGCATGTGTCAGGTGGGCACTCTGCGCCAAGCCAGAGCCGGAGCTTCATACACAGACATCCTGCACAGCTATTACCCCCATACACACTTACTACGGATTGGATACACTATGAAGAATGACACACTGTATCGCGGAAGCATACACCACGAGCAGTTTCGGCTCTTTGCCGTGGATTGTACCAACACCGTGCAGAAAGCACGGGATATGCACGACCTCAGCCCCTTGCCCTCAATCCTTTTGGGCAGATGATCACGGCAGCAGCTTTGATGAGTGGAGAACTTAAAGCACCCAAGTCTGAACTTAGCGTGAGAGTGGAAGGCGAGGGAGCCTTGAAAGGCGGGATTGCACTTGCTGATAAGGGCGGCAACATCAAGGCCTACGCTTTCGAGCCCAAGCTCTGGCTGGAACCGGCTTCAGAGAACTTGCTGGTGGGCAAGCACCTGGGCTCAGGCATTCTCACGATCATGAAGCAAAGTGGCCTTAAAGCTCCATATAGCGGTAATATAAAGCTTATCAGTGGAGAGATTGCTGAAGATCTGGCGCATTACTATATGCAAAGTGAGCAGTTGCCCACAGCAGTCAATCTCGGCGTCCTAATCGATCAAAACGCCAGAATCCGCACAGCCGGAGGCTTCATCATCCAGCAAATGCCCTTCGCTGATGTGGCAATCGCGGAACAGCTTAATCAGAACCTGATGCAAACTCCCAACGTCTCGGATCTCATGGATATGGGGCTCTCGATGGAGGATATCCTTAGTAAGTTCGTGCTCAAGGATATTGACTGGAAGTTTACCAATCACAACACTATCCGTTACAATTGCGATTGCAACAAGGATCGCTTTGCCCGGGCCCTGATACTTTTAGGCAAGAATGAACTTTCCGAAATTGACAGACGGGGATAGAGCCAGTATGTCACTATTGCAATACAAGTTATCACTTTTCAGCCGAGGAGTATCCGGGATATTATCCAGGCTTTGGAGGCCAAATGAAGAGCGTCACAATCCTAATGTATTGCCTGCTTTGGCATATCTATTTTGTCTGCTAACGCGGGTGTCGGCCGATGATCTGGCTTTTTCTGATCGAGCGCGAGCAGTATCATCTGATCAGTAAATACTGGGACGATTTTTCCCGCTTCAGCAGTTCAGCAAACATCGCCGAGCGCAAGCTGCTATTGGATTACGCGCAGAGAACTGACAAGCTGGAACTGGCCTCTGATCTGCACTACAGCATTGCCAGGGATTTTGCCTCTTTGGAAGATGGCCTGCAATGGCTGATTCTGCAAAGCGCTGTGGAAGCTGATTCCACTGACATTTGGCTGAAGACTATGCTGCTTTCCAATAGCTTCAAGACCGTGGTCGATTCCCTGGTCTTTGCCTTCTATGCCACAGCAAATCAGGATCAGGATTTGCTGGCTAGGATCGAGGCTTTGCCGGAGTATAACGACGTGATCGAATCAAGTGCTAAAAGCCTGCTGGACGAGATATCTTCTCAGGCCAGCAGCTATGAAGCGATCGAACTCATCGAATATTTCTACTCCAGCTATCCCGCTTCAAAGTGGCATCAGGCAGCTTTTTATCTGCACCTCAATCACTTGGCAAACCTGAAGGACTATCCCGAAATGCAGAAAGTGATCTATGCCAATCAGAATCGCTCGGCGGCTCATGCCTATATCGCGGCTCTCTTTTGGATGAGTCCCCAATGCCCGCAGGGATCAATGTGCGGAAGCTAGCGATCCGGTTTTGAACCAGAACCTGGTGTATCGTGCGCAAAAAGCTCTGTATGCAGCAGTACAAGCCGATGGGGCAGTGGTGCTTTATGACGCTTACGACAAGGACTATTGGCATTCCAGAGTGAATCTGCAATTGCTCAAGTCCATCTACTACTACAAGTTATCGGGCTATGAGAGTAGTGATACTCCCTTTGGCAGCCTTTATGGTGACGAACCCCATCTCATCGGGCTTTATCCCAAGCAGGACAAAGAGATGGCAGCTTTGTTTGACGTGCTCGATAAGATTCACTTTGGTACAAACGACAAAGGTGAACTGGCTGAATACTACTATTGGAAAGGCAAGGTCAATGCCCTGTTCAACACCAAAAAGCATCTGCAGCAAGCCATCCGGGACTTTGGCCAATGCCTGATCTATGGCTCACCCCGGAACCGCTATGACCGTGACGCGCAGGAAATGATTGCCCAGATTCATCCAAAAACAGGAATCCGTCAGAGCCCTTTGGAGTATCTGCGCCAAGCATTTGCTTACCAAGGCATTATCTTTGAAGATACGCACGCGTTTCCGAATCATCGATACACGAGAGTAGCTCTTGCAGATTATGACAATGATGGCCTGCTGGATATTCTCTTTAATGGCAGCAATATCTACCGCAATCTGGGCTCCTTCAATTTCAGCGCGGTGAGCGATAGCGGTGCTGTTGCTCGGTTACAAGGTAATGGTGGCCTATGGGCAGATTTTAACAAAGATGGCACGCTGGATTTTGTGAGCATCTCGCATGCTGCGGATGGCAATGGAGATTCTCTAATCAAAGGTCAGGGAAAGGGTCACTTTGTGAAAGTAAACGAGAAGGCCGGCGAGATCGACAATGGCTATCCCACTGAAGGCGCGGCCTTTATCGATATCGATGGCCAGGGCTATCCATCCCTCTATCTGGCCAATTATGAGACTTGGCAACAGCGTAGCGGCTACCCTGATAACTTCTATTACAATGATCAAAGCTACTTCTCAGATGAGAGCGTCAAACGTGGTTTTCACCTGCCATCCTATACCGTGGATCCCGGTCTGGCCGGGCGTGGCGTGGCTCCTGCGGATTTTGACAATGATGGCAAGCAGGAAATCCTGGTGACGAACTACCGCCTTACCCGCAATTTCCTCTATAAACAGGCGGATAGTCTTTTTCGTGGATGTCGCTGCCCTCTATGGCGTGGCAGGTCACTACAAAAACGGATATTATGGCCATTCCATCGGCGCGGATTGGGCTGATATAGATAATGATGGCGATCTGGACCTCTTCATTGCCAACCTCGCGCATCCCCGCTTCATCGATATCTCGGATATCAGCCAACTCCTTAGAAATGACGGTTTGCAATACCGTGTCATCGGCGCGGATACCCTATACTACTGGCTTTTTACCGATATTACCCAAGCAGCCGGCATTACTTTTTGACGAGCTGCATTCCGATCCCCTGTTTTTTGACGCGGATAACGACGGATATGTGGATCTTTTCATCACTTCGGTATATGAAAACGATCGCAGCTATCTGTATCGCAACAACGGCGATGGCACTTTTACCGATGTCACCTATCTCAGTGGTGCTCGGATATTCAACGGCTGGGGCTGTGCTGCCGGAGATCTGAACCGGAATGGCAAGCTGGATCTGGTGATTGGCAGTGGCAATGGCAGCAAAATCCTGGCTAATGTTACACCCAATACAAACAAATCCCTGATCCTCAAGCCTATTCACAAAGGCAGCGCAATTGATCTAATACCTGTTAGTGAGAATATGCCTGAACATCCCAATAGTCCTGCCTTTGGCGCCAGAGTGGAGCTATGGAAAGAAAACGCCCGGGGCAAGCGGCAAACGCTGATTCGTGAGCTTTCCAGTGCCAAAGGTACCACCAGTCAGAACGCCCTGACTGCATTTCGGCCTGGGTGACGCGGTGAAATGGGGCTTCAAATTGTGGAGGCCGGAGCAGTGAGACACATTCGCACAAATGCCTTTAATCCCGTATCCGCAGAGCAGGCAGATTATCTGCCCGATATAGTAATCACGATTGATGCAGGCATTATCCTATCCATCAAGAGTTTCTCCGAGCACGACGGCTCCTGGGAAGACTATCGGGAATGTCTCTGTGTCCCCGGTCTCATCGATCTGCATGTGCATCTTTCGCAATACCGCATTCGTGGAAT
Organism: Candidatus Cloacimonadota bacterium; assembly: GCA_021206555.1. Classification (GTDB taxonomy): domain Bacteria; phylum Cloacimonadota; class Cloacimonadia; order Cloacimonadales; family Cloacimonadaceae; genus UBA5456. Next base: position 4,719 of record JAJOKA010000132.1, read on the forward strand.
CTACTACCCCGCGCTTTTGCCCTGGCTGCAAAACAATGTCTTCCCGGAAGAGCGAAAATCCCAAAATCGGGTCTTTGCCGAAGCTCTGAGTAAAGACTTCTATCGAGCCCTATTAGCTGCGGGAACCACATACTCGGTGATCTACACTGCGCCCTTCCGTGAGGCTGCGGATGTGGCCTTTGAAGTGGCGAATGAACTGGGTATTCAGGCCAAAATCGGTATGACGATGATGGACATGAACAGTCCCGAGAGCTTGCTGCAAAGCACTGATTATGCTCTTCACCACAGCATTGAGCTCAACGAGAAATACTCATCTGAGCTATTGGGCTACATCTTCACCCCTCGTTTCGCGCCCACCTGTTCGGAAACCTTGATGCGCGAAGTGGGAGCCTATGCCTCAAAGCATAATGCCTTTATCCCAAACCCACTTATCCGAGAATCCCGACGAGATCCGCTGGGTTCAGGAACTCTTTGGCAAAGCATCCTACACTCAGGTATATAGTGATTTTGGTCTGCTCACTCCCAGAACCATCCTGGGTCACGCTATTCATCTGAACGACAAGGAATCATCCTTGTTAAAAGGTAGCTGTTCAGCCATCGCTCACTGCCCGGATTCAAACTTCTATCTCAAAAGTGGTGAATACCCCTTGCAGCGCATTTCTGAGGCCGATATACCTTTTGGCTTGGGTAGCGATGTAGGCGCCGGAACCACGCTGAACATGCTTTATCACGCCAAGCAGATGAACTTCCGCCAAAGCAGTCAGGCTGTGTTGCCGCCCGAGATGCTTTACCGCGTTACCAAAGCCAATGCCAAGATTCTGGGCTTGGACCATCTGATCGGCTCCATCGAAGCCGGCATGCAGGCGGATCTGCTCTTCTTCAGTCCCCCGCAAGGCTTTGATATCGGGCATCACAGCCTCTCACAACTCTGTTTTCTGAGTGAGGATTTCACGCTTAAAGAAGTGTTGGTGAAGGGGAAAGCGATCCTGACCGACACGCATAATTAATTCTGGCAAAAACAAGGCTTTCTTGCCGGGATGTCCTCAATAAAAATCAAGGAGCACGGAATGGAACGAGAGATCATCAAGGCTGATCCCAAATACAAAAAGCAGCTATTGATCAGGTTTCTGATCTTAGTAATCTGTCTTGCCATCGGTTTGGCTTTTTTTACGGTCACACATGGAAAACTCAGATCCTCAAGTGCTTGCTGGATTTTTACGCGTTATGCTATGGATTATCTTTGTCCCTCCCATCCTATTTGCAATCTTTTTCATTAGTTTTGCGTTGCGATGCCAAAAAGAGGGGCGATTCCCACCCACAGGCACCAAAGTGATCAAGGACACAGTGGTCTTACACGGTCAGGATGCCAAAAGAAGTTCCCTGATGATCATCGTGATCTCAGTTTTGCTCATCCTTTTCTCTCTAGTCGGGTTATTCTTTGCGGTAACTCTGATTAACATGCTATAGCTGATTCATCGAAGCTTTCTTGCATGGACTGAATTTATGCTATTCAAAACACACCTGCCCATGCTTGGGTCGTCCCGATTGAGATATGGTCATGATACGGTCATGATATGGTGATCTTCATGAGCGTATCATGACCGTATCATGACCGTATCTCAATAGGCAGGTAGCGCGATTGGGCTTGAAGTAGACGCGATATCTTGTCGCATATAAACGTCAGGATGACGTTTCTACTTTCAAGCGTCAGGATGACGTTTCCACAATAGCTGTAGGAATTGGAACTCTTCTTGCATACTAAGGATGTGATGCGCTATCTAAAGTAGCGCGATATCCGAGCTAGATTAATAAATGTATGTAATACAAGGAGATGCCTGTGAAAAATCTAATCCTCGTCATCTTGCTACTTTCTTTTGTAGCGCTGTTACCTGCGGAATTGCAGTGGAGTTCCCCTGTTCAAATCCGTCAGGGAGTAAATATCGAATGGTTCCGCACCGGAACCGAGACTACCGATGGCGGTGCCATCTATGTGTGGAGTGATACCAAGCTGGGAGAACGTGATCTCTGGGCGCAAAAAGTGGATGCTAATGGCAACATGGTTTGGGGTGAGCCCCTGCTCATCGACGGAAAACCCGATCGCCAGGAAGACCCCGTGATTACCCGTACCTCCGATGGCAACTATATCATAGCCTGGATCGATTTTTATGATGATCTGGACGGTAACGTTTACGCCCAGAAGATCAACAACAATGGCGATCTGCTCTGGCAGGAAGGCGGGAAGCCCGTATGTGTGTTCCCCGGAATCCAGATTGGCCTGAATATGGAAGCCGATATGGATGGTGGAGCCTTCATCATTTGGGGTGATAGCCGTAATCCCAGCAAAGACCTATATGCTCAAAGAATATCCTCAAGCGGAGACCCCTTGTGGACTGTGAATGGCATTCCGATTGCTGACGGTCCCGGGGATGAGATCCAAAACACGATGCTGCCTGATGGACAAGGCGGCATGATGCTTGCTTACACTTATACCTTTTTGAATGATGCCGACATCTTTGCCAAGCACTTTGATGCCAATGGCAACATGACCTGGGCGCAAGCTATGCCCCTGGCTGTGGCAACCGGTAATCAGAATGGTGTGCGCATGGCTGCCCTGACCGGTGGCGAGTTCATGTTCACCTGGACCGACCAACGCAACAATGACCCGGACATCTATGCTCAGAAAGTGAACATCGCCGGTGAAATGTTGTGGCCCAATCCTTTCATCGTATATGGCGATCAGGATGCCCCGCTTCCTGCTCCGCAACAGAATCCCCGCATTCAAGCCACCAGCGATAATGCCGCCGTGATCGTGTGGGAAGACTTCAGATTGGACAACCAAAAATGCCGATCTCTTTGCCCAAAAAGTAGCTGCTGATGGCACAAAGCTTTGGGGTGCTGCCGGTATTGCCGTGGCACAGCAGAGTTTGCCCAGATCGGGCAGCGTATGGCTTCTGATGGCAATGGCGGAGTCTATGTGGTTTGGGATGATCTGCGCAATGGCAATTCTCCCAATGACGATGTCTATGCTCAACACCTCAACGCGGCCGGTGAAGCTCTGTGGACTCCCGGTGGCAAATCCATCTGCAGCATGCCTTTCGAGCAGAATGGCGGTTTGGTGAAAGTGAGCGGTGGAAACGTTTATATCAACTGGATGGATTTGCGGAATGGCAGTGTGGGCATCTATTATCAGGTGCTCAATGCCGCCGGAGAAACCCAGCTTGCTGATAATGGTGTTCGTGTATTCTGGGGTCTCAGCGGCGACACCCCCAAGGGTCAATATCAGATTCTTCCTCGTTCCAATGATATCCTGGTCGTTTGGCAGGATACTCGCTATGCCAATGACGGATACCGGATTTATTACCAAATCGTGGATACAGATGGTAACCCGCTGTTTACCGAAAGCGGCTTGCCGGCTACGAACTCCGTGAGCGCAACCCAGGAAGCACCTCACGCTGTGGTAACTCCTGATGATCATTTTGCTATTGTCTGGGTGGATAGCCGCAATGGTAACCCCAATGTGTATGCTCAGCTGCTCAGTCCCACCGGAGAAAGACTGTGGGGTGATAATGGGATGAAGATGACCTTGGCCGAACCTCTGAGCCAAAAGGCTCCTAAAATCAGCTATTTCAATGATTCCTTCTATATTGCCTGGGCCGGATGGGATGAGGTTAACCCAAATGACTATTACTTCCATGTGTATGGCCAGAGAATCCAGAATGGCAATAAGCTTTGGGGAGAAGACGGCGTCATGGTGTCAGCTCTGGAGCCAAATGAGCTTGTTGACGAATGCACAGTGTTCGCACTGATTGACGACATGTATGTGTGGCACAGAGTGCACACTGCGACATCGGCTCAAACCATCTGGGTAAAACGGATGGCACCCGATGGCAGCACTCCTGCCGGATGGTCTGAGTCCGGTTTGCAGGCCAGCAATATCTCAGACTGGATTGTTCAGCTGCTCCCCGTGGCTGAGCGCACTCCTGAAGGCATATTCGTGATGTGGAAGGATATGCGAGATGATTATATCTTCAATTACTATGGCCAACACATCTCCCGAGACGGAGAACGCATGTGGGACGAAGCCGGAGTGAGCCTGGCCGATCGTGGTCGCGAACAGGAGCATCCTGCGATTACCAGCACTGGTACCGGGATTGCCTTTGCCTGGTGTGAAAACATCGCCGGCATGCACGACATCGCTGCGCATAAGTATTCCTATTCAGGCATGCCCTTGTGGGATGACCTGGGCTACTTCGTAGTGCAAAAAGACAGTACCCAGAGTCACCCAACTCTGGTGAGCTTTGCCGGAAATGGCATGGCTATTGCCTGGACCGAATACATGGCCATTGATAGCGACATCTACTATAACTACATCAATGCTGATGGCAGCCTCGTCCATCCCGGTGGTGGAGTAGTCCTGACCGCTGCCGCAAAAGCTCAATATGAGCCTCTTGCAGTGGTATTGGGTGACAATGCCTACATCGTGTGGGCTGATGGCGTCAGTAGCGGTAAGACAGAGATTTTGGGGCTGTATATGCAAAAGATCAGCAACGAAAGCGTGTCCAATCCTCAAGGTGGGCTAAGCCCCATGGCAGGATTGAACCTGAAGCAAAACTATCCCAATCCCTTCAATCCCAATACCAATATCGCTCTGGATATGCCCAAAGCCAGGAGCCTTGACTCTGAATATCTACAATGCCAGAGGTCAATTGGTCAAACAGCTCTTCAAAGGTGATCTGGATCGCGGAGCTCACGTCTTTAACTGGAACGGCACTGATTCAAACGGACGCGGCGTGGCCAGCGGAGTTTACTTCTATACTGCTCAAAGCGGTGATAG
>JAJOKA010000058.1 GCA_021206555.1 Candidatus Cloacimonadota bacterium
GAGGATTGCAGACGTCCTCGTCTGCACAAGCAGCGAAGCTGCTTTCTTTTCTCGGCCTGCGGCCTCGCTCGACACGAGACGTGTCGAATCCTCTGGTTTTCATGTAAAATGTCGTGCTCATCCAAACCCCCGACAATCACTACGCACCACACACCAAGCACCAAGCACCAAGCACCAAGCACCAAGCACCAAGCACCAAGCACCAAGCACCAAGCACCAAGCACTAATCATTGACCACCGCTTCCGCCAAAGGCAATACTTTCAACTCCTTATCACGCACAAACTCCAGGATATCCCGGAACACCTCGTCCGAGCAGGAATCCATATAGCCTTCCGTTTCCGCATTGAAACGGTGAAAGCCGATGATGATCAGGCGTTCACTCCGGGCTAATCCTCGCAGGATGCGTTGCTTGACCGGCTGCGCGTCCCACCCCGTTTGAAAGGCCAGATAGCCCAGGGCATGGCGGTTTAGGGGTTCATGCATGGCAAAATCGCTGCTGCCACGAATGTTGGTGTAGAGACTTCGCAAAAAAGGGATAAATCTGAGATGGGCATTGTCCTTTGGGTAAGGCGAAAGAGCGGGGATTCAGACCATGCTCAATTAGATTGTTAAAGTCTTGTTGGATCGCGTAAACGGCCTGCTCATAGTCCAATTGATTCAGTGCTTCATGGTTCAGGGTATGGCCCCCTGTTTCCCAGCCGTAAGTAAGCTCCATCTCAACCAATTCATCCCAGCCGAAGAGCCCGGTCTGTCCCAAAGCGTTGCTATTCACAAAGTTCGTGCCGCGATAACCAAATTCTTGCATGATGGGGAAGGCCACGTCATAGACAGAGGCATGCTGATCGTCAAAAGTAAAGACTATCACCGGCTGCGAAGCGGAGACAGAACTGACAATCTTGCAAGAGCTTAAGCTAAATGTTAGGCTCAAACTCAAAATCAAGAGCAAGGCCAAAAGTATGGCGCCCTTGATCTGAGCCGAAATAGCTGTAATCATAGTACAATCCGATGCTGCTGCCGTAGAAATCCGGGTTTGCCAAATGATACTTCGTAAACAGGCGATGTTGCCACATGCTCTCGCCATCAATAATGTGCAGATTAGTAAGCGGAATCAGGCTTATGTAATCTCCCAGCTTCTGCTGCAATCTCAGCTGATACTGCTGAGTCTCGTATGGGGCGTAGTTTTGCTTTTGATACACTGCGCCGATGGCAGGAGTGGGAAATCCCTTGGGACGGGCCATCAGTCCGTCATCACAAAGAGCTCGTGATGAGCTTCGGTGGCTTCCCACTTTGGCAGCAAGGCCAGAGCAGTCTCCAGCTTGATTGAAGCTGAAGGAAAATGCCGTGTGAGGTTCAGGGCAGTGATGCTCACCGGTGTACGCCAATGATTGTCCATAGTCCTGAAATCCTGGCTTAATGAACCCCGTATCTGCGGCACTAAAGACATCTGGTGTAAGGATTTTGTGGAGTGGTAGTCAAACGAGAGCAGCGCGGTGGCCTGGTTGTGTTTGTTTCCCCCCACTTCAGCTCTCAAAGAAAGCTCATTGTTCAAAGATACCTGTGTCTGCAGTGAATTCATGCGCATGCTTTGATAGCGATATGGTTCGTATCCGCGCTCCAAAATGGGATTACGATCCAGGCCGAAGTGTGCTCCATAACCCCGTGGATAGGTGCCGGCCTGCCAGAACAGCTTGCCGGTGTCATAGCCGATGATCAGGGTTTTCAGGCGTAAGATCGGTTCGTCAAAGAACTGCTCCGTTTCAGTTTCCATAGCCAGAAACACATCATCATAGAACTTGCCCCTGATGCCAAACTCCGCTCTGTAAGCCTCATCCCAGCTCAGCTCCTTGCCGCTCTGCACGGGGTCATAATACATCGTGTTCAGAGACTGCCATTTAGCATAAAAAGGCAGCTCAACTGCCGAGCAAATGCCAGAAGCTAACACCAACAGGAAAAGGAGCTTACTTTTCATTGACGCCATATTTGAGGATATCGCGGATACTGGCTGCCATACTTGCGATATCAAGGTCTTTGTACACCAGCCACTGGGTCATGGCCAGATCCATCACGCCTACGATCAGATACGCGAAGGCATCCAGATCCAGATCCCGTATCCTTTTCTCGGCGATAGCTTTACGCCCCAGATCCTTCACGTAATCCAGATAACGTTTGAGCGGATTGTAATCCGGATAGAGGGCAAAAAAATCATCATTCTGCCGGGCTTCCATAGTGAGAAAGCGCGCTATATATGGCTTCGCTTTCACTAGCGCGATATGCTGCTCAAAGAAGCTAAACAGCCGATCCATGGTATCGGGGATATCCTTGGTGGCTTCGATGATGCTTTCGATCTCCGTGCCGATGATCTGTTGCATACACTCATTGAGCAGTTCTTCTTTGCTGCTAAAGTAAACGTAAACAGTGCCTTGCGCGATCTTTGCCTTCTTGGCGATATCGGCAACGGTGGTCTGTTGCGATCCTTTTTGCGCAAAGACCTCAATGGCTTTTTCCAAGATCAGGTCGCGTTTGTTTCTACGAGTAGCCGCTCTTTGATTTGACATGCTACCTCCCGGTTGCTTTGCTGAACTATGTTCATAAAAATTGGGGTGCCCCTTATCTGTCAATTCTTTTCGCTGCCACGATCAGGATGCCGGTGCCTGTGGGATTGTTTTCTCTCAAGTCCAGCTGCATAAGGATTTCGCTAATGGGATAGACCAAAGCGTACCAAAGGGGAAGGAGCAAAATCCCAAGTTTATTGATAGCGATGATCTTAAGCGGATATTTCATCATCAGGCGCCAGCTGAGGGCTCCGTATCTGCCATAGCTATAGATGCTTTTTTTGGATATCGTAACCACAGTTTAGTAGCTTCTCTTCCAATTCAGCCTTGTTGTAGCCTGGACGCACATGCTCTTCGGTGAATTTCGCCGCTTCATCGGTATCGCTCGGAGTGGAGATGATCAGCTTGCCACCCGGTTTCAAAGCCGCATGGATATTATTCAGAGCTTGCACATCGTTTTCGATATGTTCCAGAATGTCGATGGCGATAGCCATGTCATAGCTTGCTTTTGGCACAAAGTCTTGCAAATCAGCGCTTTGGAAGCTGAAGCGAGAGCCCGCCTGCAAAGCATATGATCTCAGATAGTCCGTTTTCAAGTCTGTGGCAAAAACGTTTGACTTGGGGTAGCGCTGTAGCACATAGTGGCTGTATTGACAAAACCCTGCTCCGGCATCATAGAAGGTCATCCCGTCCTGAAAGTGACTCGCGATTTCCTGCAGGACATAGCGTTGTCTCAGCAGCAGCAGATTCAATGCCTTGTAAAAGCATTTTCGTAAGCCCGGAAACAGCCCGATCAGGCTGGCAGCACGGTCTTTAATCGGATCATATTGCATGGCATCTCCAATGGGTTCAAGAAATCTATTGACGATTTTTTGGCACCGTGCATTTTTCGTCAATAGATAAAAGAATTATGATTGTAAAAGAGATAAACGACATCAGGCGCATCAACCTGCACCTGCACACGTCCGTGTCCGATGGACTATTGAGCCCCGCAAAACTGGTGAGACAAGCTAAACAGCTGGGGCTAGATCTCATCTCCATCACAGATCACGACACCGCAGATGCTTATACCATGCTCCCAGCAGAGCTGGCGCCGCTTCGCATCCTTCCCGGCATGGAGATATCTTCCATGCATCAGGGACACGACGTCCACATCCTGGCCTATGGCTGTGATTTTGAAAATGAAGGTCTTAAACAGACCATGGATATGTATCTTTTGGGTAGAAAAAACCGGGCTATACGCATGCTTGAGCTTCTGGCCGATCTGGGCATCAAGATCAGTCTAGATGAAGTGATTTCCGTGGCGGGTAGCAGAGAACTGATTGTGCGTCCGCATATCGCGCAGATCATGGTGAAAAACGGCTTTGTAGCCAGCAAAAATGAGGCTTTTGACAAGTATATCGGCAATTTCAAACCGGCCTTTGTGCCCAAGCCGGAACTGGCAGTGGATGCTGTGATCAAGATCATCCACGATGCCGGAGGTTTTGCCCTGATTGCGCATCCGGGTAAACTAACCAATGCCACCTTCGTCCATGAATTCATCGAGATGGGCATCGACGGCCTGGAAGTGTGGCACCCGGATCATTATCAGTCCGAAGTAGATACTTTCATCGCTCTGGCGCAAAAGAATGGCCTGTATATGACCGCCGGCAGTGACTATCATGGGGATTATGATCGTCATAACCTCTTTGATACCGTGCCTGCCACTGAAGTGGTGCTGGAAAGCGTGCGAGCCCTTTACAAGGAGTATAAATGCCGCTCCGCCAAAAGATAAACCTCATTCGGGACAAGATTCCGGTACTATATCGCTACAACCCCTTTGCCCGATGGCTGACGCTAATCTTAGCCTTTCTGATCGTCATCTACTGCATCAATTTTATGCTGCGCTTCGTAAATAGCGAAACCCAGACCTTCTTCAAGCTTTTGCCTTTGTTCATCTGCTTCATCGCGTTGCAATCCATCTTGCGCAAGGTTACCAGCCTCAACAGCGTGCTTTTTGAGAAAGATCATCTGCGCTTGGGCTTCATTGCCCGCAAAAGCATCGTGATTCCCTATAACAATATCCGCAGCCTGGATCTCAAGCGCAAGATAACTTACTATCTGGTAATCAGCTATGAAGATGCCAAAGGTAAACCCGCGCAATACACCACCCCGGCTTCGTTTCCCAATATCCTGGAAGTGATCGTCAATATCGCTGATCTGGCCTATAGCGCTGTGATCCCGGAGACGATGAAAAACCTGCTGGAATATGTGAAGGAAAACCATGCTGAGTAGTTTTGATCGGGTCATAGACCGCAAGGGAAGCGGCTGCTTCAAATATGACGCGATGAAGCTGATCTATGGCCGGGATGATCTTCTGGCGTTGTGGGTGGCGGACATGGATTTTGCCGTGAGTCCTCAGATTCAAGCTGCCCTTCGCCACCGAGCGGAGCATCCCGTTTATGGTTACAACTTCAAGGCTCCCGCCTTCAAGGAAGCTCTGGATGCCTGGCTGATGAAACGCCATGGCTGGAACACCACGGAGCATAAACTCATCAGCCTGCCCAGTTTGATGACGGCTCTGGCTCTGGCAATTCTCAGCTTGACCAAAGAGGGCGATGGCATCCTCATCCAAAGCCCGGTTTATCCGCCTTTTCATAGTCAGGCAAGTGACCACGGACGCAAGCTTTTGATCAATCCCCTGATTGGCGAAGATGGGCTTTACCGCATTGATTGGATTGATTTTGAACTCAAGGCCGCAGAGGCCAAGATGTTTGTGCTCTGCAATCCCCACAATCCCGTGGGCAGGGTATTCACCCCTGAGGAGCTGTCGCGAATGGCAGATATTTGCCGCAAGCACAACCTGATCATCTTCAGTGACGAGATCCATGCCGATCTGGTTTATGCTCCTCACCGCCATATCCCGATCGCCGCTCTGGCTGAAGATATCACCCTTACAGGCATCTCACCGGCAAAAAGCTTCAATATTGCCGGGATGGGCACCGCGGTCTTGATCTCCCAAAACCCTGAGCTGATCAAGCCTGTGGAAAAGCTCAATTTTGCCCTGCACACCTATATGGGCAATAACATGGGCATCGCGGCCTTCACCGCAGCTTATGGTGAATCTGAAGCCTGGCTGGAAGAGCTCTTGCTCTATCTCAAAGCAAACAGAGACTTCGTCCTGGAAGAAATCCCCAAAGCCTTGCCTATGATCAAGATAAGCCCCATCGAAGGCACTTATCTGGCCTGGCTGGATTTCCGAGCTTATGGCCTTTCTGAGGATCAAATCATGCGCGTCTTGCGGGATGATTGCCGTTTGGCTCTGAATGAAGGCAGCGCTTTTGGCGAAGAAGGACGGGGCTTTATGCGCTTGAACTTTGGCTGTCCCAGATCCGTACTGGAAGAAGCCCTTTGCCGCTTACACAAATTTCCCAAGGAGTAACTAATGCTCGAACAAGCGATTATAGATATTTACCAGAATCCGCCTCAAGACTATCTGCCGGAACATCGTCTGCTCTTTGCTGAGTTTATCTCAAAGCTAAATAGCGGAAGCATCCGCGCTTGCGAAAAGCAGGATGATCTCTGGCAAGTAAACGCCTGGATCAAGATGGGCATCCTCATCGGTTTCAGGATGGGCGTCCTGGCCGCTTTGCCGGATGGCAACAAGGATTTCTTTGACAAGGATACCCTGGCTGCCAAACGTTTTAGCCTGAGCGATCAGGTGCGCATTGTGCCCGGTGGATCATCCGCCCGTAATGGCTGCTTTGTCGCCAAGGGTGTCACCATCATGCCTCCCGCCTTTATCAACATCGGTTCGTATGTGGATAGCGGCACCATGGTGGATTCTCACGCTTTGGTGGGCTCTTGCGCGCAGATTGGCAAGCGGGTGCATTTATCTGCCGGAGCAATGATTGGTGGTGTTTTGGAACCCATCGGGTCTCGTCCAGTGATCATTGAGGATGACGCTTTTGTCGGAGGCAACACCGGCATTTACGAGGGGATTATCGTGGGCACCCGGGCTGTGATCGCATCAGGAACGATCATCACCGCTTCCACGCCTATTTATGATAGCGTGAACGGTGAGTATTTGCCCAAAGATGCCGGGGGCAGTTACACGATTCCGGAAGGTGCGGTAGTAGTACCCGGATCCCGCAAGCTGCGTTCCAATCCTGATTTTCAGGTATATTGCCCCATCATCGTGAAGTATCGCGATGCCAAGACCGATGTTTCGGTAGCCTTGGAAAATGAGCTCCGCCACATCCTGGATTGATTCCAAACGATTGGCCGGCATAGAGCTATCACTTCTACGCCGGATGATGGCCGATGCTCCTTCCCATGCCATCAATTTGGCTTTGGGTGAGCTAAGCTTCGATTTTCCTGAGTCTTTGCGCGATAAAGCCCCGTGAATTGCTCACCGGCGCGAATCCTGCTTATACACCCATGCCTGGGTTACCGAGTCTCAGAGCAGCTGTGGCTGAATATCTGGGCTATCCTGATCCCGCGAACATCCTGATCTGCAACGGAGCCGAAGAAGCGCTCTACATCACGCTGCAAGGCCTTGTGAATGAAGGCGATAACATCGCGATCCCGGATCCGGATTACCCCGCTTATCCCACTCTGGTGAGCCTTGCTTCCGGCAATTCCATCCGTTTATCCTTTGCCGGTGATCTTTGTGGCATAGATTTTGAATTTTGGGAAGGTCTGCTCACAGGTTGCAAAGCCTTGCTGCTTTCTCACCCTTCCAATCCCAGCGGTTTCCGCTTCTCTGCCTTCGAGTTTGAGCAGCTGGCCCAAATCCTTAATCGTCATCGAGTTATCCTGATCGTTGACGAAATCTATAAGGACTTATACTTTGACTTTCTTAACGAACCGGATTACACTATCATCAATAGAGTGATAAGGATTGGTGGGCTCTCCAAATCCCATCTGATGAGTGGTTGGCGCATCGGCTGGCTGGCTGGTTCGATCCCTGAAGTGACTGAACTGACCAAGCTGAAGCAATATATCTCCACCTGCGCGGCCTGGCCTTCGCAAAAGCTGGGAGAATATGCCCTCACGCAATGCAGCCTGGTGGATGATGTGCGCTGTCAACTGAGCGATAATCGTAATCTTTGCCTGGCGACTCTTCCCTCTGCAAAAGTGCACGCGCCCATGGCCGGGCCATATATGATGCTTCGTTGCCCGGATGGCCTTGAATATGCTAAAGACCTATTGTACAAAGGCATCATCACCGTTCCGGGGATTGCTTTTGGCGAAGTGGCCAAAGGGTATGTGCGGATCAATATTGGGGTGAAGCCTCCGCTTCTGGAACGAGCTTTAGCCTTGTTGTAGCCCCATATCCGATTTTTGGAGTTAATGCCGCTTGATATGTTCATACATGTCTTCGATTTATAGGTTTACTTTAAGCTCTGGCATGCCTTCGAACTTTGGGCGGCATTGACTTCAAACAGCGGGGATGGGGGAAGTGAATGTAAAAGTACATAGCGGCAATGGCTAGTTGCTTGAACTCCTTCGCTTCGCTACGAAGTCCAAGGGAGGTCTCTTTGGAGTTAATGCCGCTATCTTTGTTCATACATGCCTAGGAATCTTGATTCTACCGCAATGTTCAGAATTGCCCTAAATCTCTGGGCGGCATTGACTTCAAACAGCAAGAATGGGGGAAGTGAGGGGTGAACAGAGATGGCATACTCATACTATAATCCCGGAGCCTAATACCAGGTCATCATCATAAAAGGCAATAACTTGGCCAGGAGTAATTGCGGAAATACATTCACTAAACTTCACATAGTAACTGCCATCTGAGATCTTATCAACTGTACATGATACTGGTGTATGTGCCAGCCGGATTTTCCCGGAGCAGGTTAAAACTTCCTGCGGTTCGGGGATCGAAAGCCAATTCACGTCTCTGGCATATAACGCGTCACTAAAGAGCTCTTCCTCGGGCCCGATGATTACAGAGTTTGTCTTTGGATCCATCCCGATCACATATTGCGGCACGGCAAAGCCGGCTAAACCCAAGCCTTTGCGTTGCCCGATCGTATAGTGAATCAAACCTTTATGGGTGCAAGACCTTGCCTTTGGAATCCACAAAGCTCCCGGGACCGCGTCTCCGGGCTCAAACAGCGGAGAATTGTCATAGCTTTCCAAAAGTCCTGGCTTTCCTTCTTTTTGATCAGATACTCAAAGCCCTTAGACTCGGCATAGGCTTTGATATCGGATTTCATCATCTTGCCCAAAGGAAACATCGTAATGGCTAATTGCTCTTGGGTGAGTCCGCTGAGAAAGTATGATTGGTCTTTGGAGGGGTCATGTGCTTTGCGCAATTGCCATCTATCCAGCTCTTGACAATAGCTGACCTGGGCATAGTGTCCGGTGGCAAACTTATCAAAGCTGATTCCAGCTGCCCGGCTCTGGTGAGTAAAGCGCCAAACTTGATCTTGCGATTGCAGATTACGCAGGGATTTGGAGTTCGTCCAGCGCTGTATGATAGCCGATAGTATTGCAGAACATCGAGTTCGAACTCTCGCTCCAGATTGATCACATGATGCTCGATGCCCAATTTTCTCGCAGCGTTTACTGCTGATGCCACAGCTAAAGGTTCGGATGGACCAAAGCAACCGCGTTTATCCTTTTTGATGATCCCGCTTTCAGGGTTCCACTTGGCCATCGTGAGACCGATTACTTCATGCCCTTCTTCTTTGAGCATCATTGCCGTGACAGTGCTATCCACGCCACCGCTCATTCCCAAGGCGATCTTCATGCATGCACCTCAAAAAAAACTCTCTAAACGCAGGATGGTGCGTGAATCCATCTTTTCCGGTTGATCACCTTCCAGATTCAGGAAAGGAAGCCGGATATGTTTCTTCAGCAGAAGGTTATCAATCTGCAAATGGCAAAAAACTCTGGGTATAACTGATGATGGCTTGCACTCCCCGTTG
>JAJOKA010000012.1 GCA_021206555.1 Candidatus Cloacimonadota bacterium
AGTGAAGGGTGATAAGAGAACAGAGAAGGCATGCTCGCTGCTTGAACTCCTGCGCTTCGCTACGAAGTCCAAGGGTGGAAGGCAGGGCGCCACGAAAAAGGCTGCCCAAAGGCAGCCTTGATTGTATAGTCTGAATCCCGTGTTAGGATTCGATTACTTCCACGTTCGCGCGCGGGATGCGGATCTTGATGCCATCGTCCAGTTCGGCTTCCAGGATACGCACCAGAGTTTCGGATTCCACTTTGGTGAGCTCTTCCGGCAGGGCGGTTACCTTGGCTATGCGTCCGAAATGAGGTTGACGGATCACGCGCACCAGAGTGCCGATTTCCAGGAAGGGCAGGCTGGCTTCTTTAGCCACCAGCTCGCTTTCATCAAAGTCAAGCGGGATAATGATTTCGGGGCGGATAACTCCCGCGCGGATCTGGGTATGACCATGCACGGAGGCTCTTTTGCCGTCGAATTGCTTGAGGAGTTGGAAGGTCTTTTCGGCCATGGTGATCTTGCCAAAACCTTCGGTACAGATGATGCTGAGGCCGATCTTTTCGTGACCGGTGATGGCCACACCGATGTCATAGCCCAAGAGTTTTTTGATATCCTGGTCATCAATACCGCCGGTGATTATCGCTTTCACGCCGTGTTTGCGGGCATTTTCGATCACATGGTAGCGGATGAAACTGCCGGCGATGATGATCTTCCTCGGCAACTTTCGTCGATCTTGCCTGCGTCCAGCTCATCATCAGGGGTTTCTGCCAGCATTTTGAGCTCACCGGTGGTTTCGTCACCAATGCCGAAGATGCCCTGGATATAGGCGCTTTTGTTTTCGATGACCACGCCTTCGCCTTCGATGACTTCGGTTACCATGCCATCCAGGAAGGCTTTCACCTGCACCGGGATGCGGGGTTCACGCAAGAGCACCTGTCCGGTCACGGCAGAGATGCTTTCCACTTCTCCATCAACGGGGGAGCGCACTTCGCTTTTGAAGAGTCCCAGTCCAAAGAGTCCTTTATTCACGGCCAACACGGTCTTTTTGGTGATTTGATCACCGGGTTTTATCTTGATGTAAAGCTCGAGCTGGGAGGGGGTTACGCCCAGTTTATTGGCCAGGTTGAAGGGTACGACTTTTCCGGGTAGGAGGGTTTCTGCCACCACGTCTTCGCCTTTGACCTTGGCACCTTTCTTGACCAGAACCTCTCCTTTGAGAGGCAAAATGCGCTCTTTGCGCAGGATGATGCTATCGGTTACGGTTAATCCGGCTGAATAAGCTTGTCCCATTTTTCCTCCTAAACCAGAATATCTTCGGGATACGCTTTGAACTCACGCATCCACTTTTCAACGCGCTGATACGTTCTGCCTTGTCTTCTGGCAAGGCAAAGGGTTGGCGTCCACGGGTGTCGAGCACGATGCCCACTGTGCCGCCATGCAGATCGATTGTAAGCTCTTTGGCCTTTTCGCTGTTCAAAATCAGTCCACCATGAGTCTTCAGAGTAGCTTTGGCTACCTGTCCCACTTCGCAGGGGATCAGACGAACTTCGCCAAAGGGAATCTCTTCTTCAAACTTGGTGCCATTGGGTAATTCCAGCTTCGCGGTCAAGGCCGGTTTGCCATATTTGCCTTTACCCACAGGGGCTACGCAGGTTCCCAGATACACCATGCAGTCTTTGCGGAACACTTCGGTCGCGGCGCGGGCACTGATCTCAGAAAGCACGCCCAAATGCGGCATCATGAAGATGCTATCCACGGCCAGACGTGTGATCCCTTCCGGCAGGAAGGCATCGATGAGCATCATCACAGTCTGATTCCGGCGCGGAGCGTGAGAAAGCACGCCACCACTGCCCACCAGCAGGTTCAAGGTCATCAGGTTCACGATGGTAGCGCCGGAAGTGGATTGACTGAAGGCTTCGGAGATGTCACGTTGCTTCTGCATACCCTTCAGGCTGCTGGCAAAATCCCTTGTGTTGCTCAAAAGCCAGACGCAGAGCTTCCTTGGCGATGGCTTGTTCCAAGACCAGTTCCTGCAAAAGCGAAGGAATCGTGGTGGGGACGGATCATCTTGTTTTTGATCATGTTTCTGAGCTCGCTCTCATCCAGATCAAAGGGTACCCAACGCATGATGTTCTTCAGTCCGCTGGAAGCCAATACATTGGAGATACTGTAGCTCATGCCCAGGTTCGCGCTTACCGTGCGGTTGAAGACGTATTCTTCAGTAAATACACTGAACACGTCAGTGGTTGCACCCCCGATATCCACGCCGACAACTTCGATCTGTTCATCTTTGGCGATGGTCTGCATGATGTTACCCACGGCAGCAGGAGTTGGCATGATCGGAACTTGTTTTTTATCCGGGCCTTGAGTCCATTCCATCAGCTTGTTATAGCCGGGAGCTTGTTTCATCACGTGTTCCATGAAGATGTCATGAATCTTGTCACGCGCGGGCCCGAGGTTTTCGGTCTCCAGCTTGGGACGAAGGTTATCTGTCACGATCAGATCAACCTTCTCAGACAGGGTCTTTTTGATTTTCTTCCTGAGCCTGTTTGTTGCCGGCATAGATCACAGGAATCTTGTAGGAAGCCCCCAGACGTGCTTTGGGATCAGCACCGGAAACGAGCTCGGCCATTTCCACCACGTGCTTGATGGTTCCGCCATCTTCACCTCCCGCCATCAGGATCATGTCCGGACGCAGGTGACGAATGCGCTCGATCTTCTCATGGTTCATGCGTTTGTCGTTGCTGGCGATGAGATCCATCACGATGGCTCCGGCACCCAAAGCAGCGCGCTCAGCGCTTTCACCGGTCATGGATGCTACCACACCGGTAACCATCATCTGCAAACCGCCGCCGGCAGAGGAAGTGGAGACATAGGCATCCACACCAATGTCGCCGTTGCGAGGGATGACAAACTCTCCGTTTTCCATGAACTTGATATTGGGATTATTGTACTTCAGACGTACCAATTCTTCCAATTCCTGAGTGGCGTTGATCACGCCTTTGGTGACGTCATTCAGAGGAGCTTCCACGGTTGTGGGAGCTTCTCCACGGATGGTTTGGCGATATTCGCCATCAACGTATTCGATCAAGATCGCCTTGGTGGTGGTGCTGCCACAGTCGGTAGCAACAATGCGCGTAAGGCGTTTTTCATCGTATTGCATATATCCTCCGCTTCTTCAGCTTTTATTCTTGTGTTTAAATATCTTGTTGATTCTGGCTTTCCAGAGGTTTCGATTGCGCTTGCGTTTGAGCCTGGCTTCCGCTCTCTTTTCGCGATTGATCTCTTCGTCCAGTTCGTCGATGCGCTTGATCAGGGCTTGAAGGTTTTCCCGCTTTTGGATCATAGGGCAAACCGCTGATACTTCGCTGAATCGAAGATGATTTCAGCAAAAAGGCAGCACAAAATACATGGCCTGACTGCCAATGCTGTGCAAGGGATGCAGGGATTCGATCAGCATAATGCCGGCCGGGGCAAGACCTCTGATGGCAATGAATTGCGCCACTTTCTCGATGAGTTCGCGGGTTTCTTCTTCGCTGATACTGGTGCGGATTTCCTGATACTCGTGTTTCATCTCTATCCTGCCCTGCATGCGGTGAGTCCCAAAACCCTGGCAACGCCAGCGCTATGCAGGCTTTTGCTGATCTCGTTCAAAGTGCTGCCGGTGGTAAACACGTCATCCAGGAGAATCACGCTGCTACCGTTTAAAGCACTATTTTTCATGGGCTTGAAGGCGCACGCAGGTTCTTCAGACGTTGATCCCGATGCAAGAAGGTCTGGCTGGCGGTATAGCGTCTGCGGCTTGTGGCCTTGATGTATCTGATCCCTGTAAGCTTGGACACTTTCCGCGCTATCAGTTCACTCTGGTTATATCCCCGTTCCCGTATTCTCACGGGATGCAGGGGCACTGCTGTGATATAGTCACAGGCTTTAAACTCTTTATTGTCATTTATATATGCAGCCATGGCCGTAGCCAGAAAGCCTGCAGCTTTAGTGTGCCCGCGGTATTTTGAGCGCGTGAATCATGGTGGGCAAAGGCTCTTCATAATGATACACCGAGCGGGATAGCTCGAAGTCAAACCTGGTCTGACGGCAGGTCTCACAAGCACCATCTTCCAGGATGGAGCCGCATTTGGGACAAGAGCCGGGTTCCACGGGCTTGATCAAGCTTTGGCAGCGCTCACAGAGCATATCCTTGCCGTCATCAAGCTTTTGATGACAGGCCACGCAGCCGGCGGAATCAACAGATCAATTACCGCCATCAAAGTATCGCTCAATTGCCTCAAAAATCTTCCTGCCATCTTTGCTACTCACACTATCAGTGGCTGCGCGTTCGGGATGGGGCATCATGCCTAAAACGTTGCGTTTGATGTTTACTATGCCGGCGATATTTTCCAAAGAGCCATTGGGATTGGCTGTGAAATCGCCTTCGGTATCGCAATATCTGAAGAGAATCTGGTCATTGTCTTTGAGCGCCTTGAGCCCGTTGTCGTCGATGAAGAAGTTGCCTTCTTTGTGGGCAATGGGGATGTCCAGGACGGTGCCGGGTTCGATGCCATTGCTAAAGGGGCTATTGGCGGTTTCCACTCTGATGTGCTGGTGTTTGCAGATGAACTTCAGATGGGAGTTCATCAGCAGCGCGCCGGGCAGCAAGCCTGATTCTGTAAGGATCTGAAAGCCATTGCAGATGCCCATTACCAGGCCACCCTTGTGGGCAAAATCGATCACTTCTTTCACGATGGGTGAGAAGCGCGCCAAAGCTCCGCAGCGCAGATAGTCACCATAGGAAAAGCCACCGGGAAGGATCACCAGATCGGGACTCATCAGATCATGATCCTTGTGCCAGATCATCGAAGCCTGATGCCCCCTGGAGGCAAAGACCTCGTAGGCATCGTGGTCACAATTGGAGCCGGGGAAAGTGATAATGCTTACGCGCAAACTAACACTCCTCCAGTTCAAAATGGTAGCTTTCCGTATTCGGATTTGCCAATAGGCTCTTGCAAATCTTTTCAGTTTCTTGCGCGGTGCGCGCTTTGTCTTCGCTATCGAAGCTGATCTCAATGTATTTGCTGATGCGGGTCTCAAATACGCTGCTGAACCCCAGATTGTGCAGGGAATTGCTGACTGCTTTTCCTTGCGGATCGAGCACGCTGGGCTTGAGTTGGACAAAAATCTTGGCTTTTAGCATGGCACTTCCATCAATTATTTCTCTAAGAAACCAGCATTTGAAGCGGCAAGTTTTAGTCAACTGATTTGTTAGCCGCAAATCAAAGGCAGCCACAGTGAGGATGTCCGTGGCTGCCGGGGGGGATACAGTGTTTAAGATTATTTATCTGAGCAGGATCATTTTCTTGCCGGCACTGTAGCGTCCGGATTTCACTTTGTAGAGATACACTCCTGCCGCGCAGCGCGCACCGGAAGAGTCTCTGCCATCCCAATCAATCACGTATTCACCTGCGCTTTTGGCCGGTAAATCAAGCTTGGTGACCAATTGGCCTTTGATGTTGAAGATCATAATATCAGCATCCCGGGCTTCCTGCAATTTTACGGTGATAGAAGTGCTTTCCCTGAAGGGATTGGGATAGTTTTGTTCTAACAGTACAGGCACAATCTGCTCCTGCAAGGGATCATCAATGGAAGTAGGTCCCGGAAAGGACGAGGCGTATATGCTAAACAGGGTTTTGGATTCCCAACCGAAGACGTCCGAGCTGATCTCGGAGCTGTAGATGTGTGCGGAGTCGCCATTATTGACACAGCGGATTCGGGAGATATTGCCACTATGGATCACCTGGGGATCATGCAAGCTGCCATCCGGATATACGTAAACATGTTTCATGGCCATGGGCATGCTGTAATGTTCGCCATACTCTACCCAAAAGAAGGAATGGCTGTCACTTTCATACTCGATCAAGCCCGACATATCGCCATTTGTCACATTTGCCCTAGATTTATCCCCCAAGGGCCCACACAAGGTCACCATCAGAATTGATTCTCTGGAAAAATGAGCCGACCTGAGGGATGTGGTACGCAATGCTGATGTTATGACTGAAAATCACCGGGGACACATCAATAAAGTTCCAGGTATCTGCGGTAACTGTGGTCCCAGCAATTCCCCAGGGCAGATCTCCGGATGAGAGTACTCTTTGCATTACCAGCTTCACGCTCTCACCATCGATCACCAATAGGGCAGCATAGAGATCATCATCGATCATGCCAACCCCGTGAACAAGCATCAGAGAATTCCAGCCTTCTGTGTCCCATAATGTGACGCCCGACGCATCCCAATCGCTCGCAACACTGCCGTCGGATTCCAGACGCAAGGCTTTGGCATGCGCGGTTCCGGCGCTATTGTTATCACCGGCATATACCAGGTATGGACCACTGGCAAAAAGCTGGCTGCAATAGGTATTCGGTTGATCATAGATAATGATCCCGCCCTCTTGCCAGAGGGGGGTTCCTCCGACAATCTTTTGCCCTTTGATGATAGTGTTGAAATTGCCTGTAGGGGAAAACTCTGTCCAGTAGATATATGTAGCTCCGTCATGAAAGGCCAGAGCGGCTTGATCAGTAGAATTGTTTGACTGAAACAGCATTAAGCCGTGACCGGGATAAGTGCGAAGTCCATTGGCATCAATCTCTTGCAGATATGTAGTAAAAGTGTTGTCACCATTGTAAACTTTGTAGCAGACCCATAGAGTATTGTCCTCACTCACCGCAGCCCTGAGGAAGATTTGAGGCCCGCTTGCGTCACCGCTGATGGCAAGTCCATGCGCGGGTAGCAGTGGTGACAGTTGCGTGTCCAGAATCTGGTAGTACAGCTCATTGCCCACAAAGCGGTCATCATCCCACAGCTGATGCTGCGCTCGCCCAGATTGTAAACTTCATGCAGCCATGTAGTTCCGGATATGCGAGAGCTGAGATCAACGCCATTTTGGGGCAATTGAGCCTGGCCAAGGGGGGGAAAGAATCTGTCTTTTCACAGCCACTTTATCCGCGTAATTTTCACCCCAGGCAAGCATCATCTGATTGGTAAGGGTCAGCAGCCTTGGGCTGTTCTTTATTTGTGTGTCGCTGCTGATGGGGATGGCGTTCAGGATTATATTGCCACTCATATCCAGTTTTGAGATCCTGACAGTGGCGTTGTCATAGTATCCATCCATAACCACGAAGCTGTACCAGAAGTTTCCAGATTCATCCACCACCACATCAGAATCCAGGATGTAATCCTCAGTGCAAAACAGCGCGACCTGTTCAGACCCCCACAAGGGCTGCATATTGGCGTCCAACCTCAGGGTGTAAAGCTCATTGTTTTGTGGCCGCTGTAGTTGTTGCTATTGTAACACAAGATGTAGCCCCCATCATCCATGGCCTTGATCTTCAGATAGTTCCAATAAATGCCCAAAGCGGGGATCTCGGCCATTTGATCCCAAAGCAGATTGCCGTCAGCATCCATTTTTTGGAAATAGAAGTCACTCATGCCATAACTATTTTGGGAATGTATCAGATAGCTGTCATTAGTGCTTTTCACCAGCATCGGAAAAGTTGGCAGTTCCACCCCTTCACTGAAGAATGGGTTATTGCCGATCACGGCACCGCTATTGTCGACCTTCATCATGTATGAGGAGTAATTGTGACCCTGGAAATTGAGCAAGAGCTCATGGGTATCGGTTAGTAGCAATTGGCTCAGACGATAAACTTGGGGTACTCGTGATGGTTTTCAGGGGCAGTCCAGACGTTATTGCCTGCCGCCTCAAAGTTCAAACCTGCGTAGATGCTCTCCGGGTAACCAGATTCAGCTAGATAGACCACGAATGCTCCCCCCAGATTGTTAGCGCAGATCACAGCGTCAGGATCCTTGATATCAAGAACATTGGCCATGATGATCCCGCCCTCGGTCCATTGGGGCATTCCGGCAGAATTGATCTTTTGCAGGCGCAGTTCTGCTCCACCTTCGGTCGTTTGCAGCATGAAGAGGATGATGATGCCATTATCGTCGGAGGCTTCTGTTTGAAGCAGTTTGATATTGCCTTCAGCTAAGGGGATATGGATCGGATCAGCAAACATTGCCTGCCCATAGCCATTGTATTTGGTGCCCCACAATTGGTAGCCGGAACCCTGTTCCTCTTCCCATAATACCCAGTTTTCACCCGCGCTGCTGCGAAGAGCAGAGCCTGTGAACCTGATGTTTTGGGCGATTCTCACGTCCGCAAGTGGCTGAGCCACAAGCATCAAAGAGCACAGTAAAAACATTGTAAAGACCAGACAGCGTTTCATGTTTCACTCCTTTTGCTTTTTTTAAGCTGGGTATTTGTGCGATCGGAACAAGATACCGATCCCTGCAATCCTATATTGCAAATATTATTCCAATAGTATGAGAAAATAAATGTCTGTTTTCTCACATTCTAAGCTTCCTATCCAGTACCTGCTACGCCTTTGTGAGTCTCCCGGATAGTTCCTGAGCACGGCTCAGGATAGTCTCAGGTGCTTCTCGGGAGGCGGGGAAGCTCGCAGAGGGCACCTTCGGTTTATTGCCGCTTACCACCTTTGGTTTAATGCCGCTTACCACCTTTGGAGTTAATGCCGCTTACCACCTTTGGAGTTAATGCCGCTTGATATGTTCATACATGCCGATGATTTATGAACTCAAAGCTATGTTCAGATTAGCCATCGATCTTCGGGCGGCATTGACTTCAAACAGCGGGAATGCGATTGTAGATGCTTCATCCTGAAGCATGAATGGTAGATGCTTCATCCTGAAGCAGACAAGCGTCTAAAAGACGCTTCTACTATCAAGCGTCAAGATGACGTTTCCACATTAGCATGCACGCTGCTCGAAGTCCAAAGCACTGTGAAGATTGGGAATAAGCTTGATATTGGGGTAGTGCTTTGAACTCCGAGGGAGACGGCTTTGAACTCCGAGGGTGTGTACCAAGTGTAGCAAGTGTAGCAAAATCCTTATATAATTCTCTAAACCCTTGGATTCATTATGGAGACCACAATAAGGAAATTAGTACACTTAGTGACACTACGTACACAAATCCAGGCTGGGAAGGACAGCTTAATGCGGCTCATCATCGGTGGAAACCGGAGCTATATCCACCACCAGACGTTGGTGGCCGCATCCAATCTGGACATCGTATCCATGCGCGCGCAATAGCTTCCCCCAAAGCCCCTGGAATTGCTGGCCTTATAGCATTTTGCGGACCCAGTTGTGAACGCGTCTCACCACGTTTTTGAGGGGGACGCTCGTGCCATCCAGCTTGAGATAGCTTTCCTGCATGAATTGGGCCAGGACGTCGCACTCGTTGCGGTATTCTTCCATCGCCACAGAGACGCTGGCGGGGTATTCACCCAGGCCATTCTGGCGATAATCCTGCCAGCCCTGGATCAGCCAATTCAGGATTCCGGGAGCTTCCTTGCTCAGAACGTCTTCATAGCGGTTGATACGGGTTTCCGCGCTGAAATGGTGGGC
>JAJOKA010000139.1 GCA_021206555.1 Candidatus Cloacimonadota bacterium
TGCTTGTACTCCTTCGCTTCGCTATCGAATCCGAAGGGGGGGAGCGATCCCAGGGAGACAGTTTCTTCAACCGCGCAGCATTCAACAGGCCGCAGGCCATTCAACAGCGTAGCATTCAACGCATAGCTTCAACAGTCAAAAAACCAATTGACACTACATCCCTCATTTCCAAGATGGCAATCTGTTATGGAACATCCGCAAGCATCAGAGATTCGCCGCACACTAAAGGGTGTGATCAAAGCAGGACTTTGCACATCCTGCGGGCTTTGCGTGTCGTGCGATCAGAGTGGCCTTTCCCGCATGTTGGATACGGATTTTGGCCCGATTCCCTATCTCTCAGATAAGGCAGAGTTCAGCCCTGATCCAGGCACATATTGCCCCGGGCTTGCGATTGATTACCCTGACCTTTATCAAAAGCATTATGGTCAACTACCCGATAACTGGCTGATTGGGCATTACCAAAAGCTGTATATCGCTCACAGCAGAGATCCTGAAATCCGCAGCCGGGCATCTTCCGGTGGGGTTTTGAGCCAGGTTCTGATCCATCTTCTGGAGTCTGATGAAGTGGACGCGGTGATCCTGGCCCGGCAGGCGTTTCCAAAGCGCATATAGCAGGCCCTGTTATTGTGACGAACTCACAAGAAGTGCTGAATTGCGCGCAATCTATCTACATCCCGGTTGCTATGCTGGTGGTTCTGGCAAAGATCAATCCTGCCAAGCGTTACGCGATTACCCTTTTGCCTGATGCCGCTGCGGTCTTACGCAAATTGCAGCATGATGGCCATCCCCAGGCCTTGGCCATCAAGTATGTGTTGGGACCATACACCGGCACTCAGATCTATCCGATGGCTCTGAAGTATTTCTTCAGGACTTTGAAGATACACGATATCAATGAGTTAGACTACATTAAGTGGCGAGCCGGAGAGTGGCCCGGATATCTGGAAATGAAAGCGAATAATGGCCGGATAGCGCGCTCCCAAAAGATTTATTACAATTTCCTGATACCCTTTTATATCACTCAAGCCTGCCGACTCAGCATTGATTTTGCGAATGAGTTTTGCGATCTCTCAGTTGGAGATGCCTGGTCTCCCAAGTATGAAGCTTTAGGACTGGGCTTTTCGGTGGTAGCAGTGCGTAACGCCAAGATGCTCAGTATTATAGAAGAAATGCAAGCGATGGGTAAGTTGCACTTGGAGCCCATCAACTGGGATGAAGCCGGCAAAATGCATGGCCACATGATTGATTTCAAGAAAGCGAGGAGCCTTCATCCGCATGCAGTTAAGGCAACTTTGCGGACTGCCAATTCCACGCTATGGCATTGAGCCGGAGTACCTTAGCCCGGGCCGCAAAATGGTGGAACTGATCAATATCTGCCTCTTTGCCATTGCGGGCACTTCATCAGCCAGAGCATTGCTGAAGCTATTGCCGGAAGGGATGATGGGGGTATTATTTAATCAGCTACGGCTAAGGTGGAAAGCCCTCAGTAAACCCGCGAAACGCAAGGGACTGGGAAACTTGCAGATGAGGATAAAAGCTGATGCAAAGTGAGTTTAAAGCCCTGATCGGGCAGGATCATTCCCCGCGCTTTCGACCCAGGTCTTGTCCGTGATCCCGATTACGCTAACTACGGCTCTTGGGATCGCAATTTCTGGCATTACAAGATTCGTGATTTTTCATCAATCATCCTGCAACAGGGAGGCTATCTGCTTTTGCAAGCAGCCAGGCTCGAAGAATACGCAGATAAAGCCGAGTATTTCAAGGGCTTAGCGCGAGCGAGCGTGGATTTTTGGGATAAACGCGCGCAAAAATATGGCGCCTTTGAGGAATACTATCCCTTTGAGCGCAGCTATCCCGGTCTGGCCTTTTCCACACTGGCGATGGCTAAGATTATCAGGGACTTAGAGCTTGATCCTCGACGTTACAAAGCCGGTTTGCATATAGCCATTAAGCAACTGGAAGCGCGTGAGGAACTGGAAGCAAGCAATCAGTATCTGGCCGGATTGGCTGCGCTCTATGTGCTCTCTGAGATCATGCCGGATATGGTTGATAAAGCTATACTGGATAAACGCTTGCGCCAAGTCATGAACACACAGAGTTCTGAAGGCTGGTTCAATGAATACGGTGGTCCGGATCTGGGTTACCTCAGCGTCTCAATCGATTGCCTTTGGGATATATACGATGTATCAGGCTCGGACCAGGTGTTGCACAGTATCCGCAATGCCATCTATTTCATCGATGCCTTGTTGATAGCTCCACAGAGCATTGGCCTGCACAATTCCCGGCAGACGGATTACATCGTGCCTTACGGAATAGTGCGCATGGCATTGATGGTCGGTGATTCGGTCCAAATGGCCGCCGAGCGTATAGCCCATATACTTTACAGCCATATCAAGGATCCCGAGCATTTTCTTTTTCTGCCATCGATGACCGCTATTGGGTGCATTACATAGGTCATTCTGTCGTAAGGGCTTATGCTTGGGGTGTAGGATTCGACACGTCCTCGTGTCGAAACGAACGAAGTTCCGTGAAAGTAAGCGACTCTGTCGCTTGACAGACAGACGTCTGCAATCCTAGG
>JAJOKA010000204.1 GCA_021206555.1 Candidatus Cloacimonadota bacterium
CATCGCAAGCGCTGGCCAAAGCTGAAAACATGGAGCTGACCAAGCCCCAACAGATCTTTATTGACTTTGTTAGGACAGCCGACCGGGGCATCTCGAACTGATTTAGCCTTACTAATCCCTGACTGTAACAATGTGAGCCGGCTTCCATAGCCGGCTCAGGCTTTTGTTATAACGAAGTTGAAAGCGCTTCGGAAGTCTCAGCAACACTAAGGCTCCCAGCAGAGCAATACTCTGCCAGAGAAATCCGGGCTTGACAGAAAATCAGCTCGATATATTGTGTAAATAAATTGATATGTGGTGCCTTGTAGGAGGCAAAGGAGAGTAAAACCATGCTCAAGAAAATTATCTGGATTTGCAGCATCGTCCTGGTGGCAACCACCATTTACACTGTCGGTCTGCCCTCGATCAAAAGTGAGGGATTATCCCGTTCAAGACCGCAAAATCATCGCAGCCGTTTTGGAATACACAAACAACCAGATGCCGCAAAAGTGCCTATCTGTGCCTGGAAAAGCCGTGTCATGGCAAGTGGAAGAGGTGGATATCCTAAGAATTGACGAACTGCCCGGGCCACACTCCAAAAGGAGAATCCATACCCAAATCTCCGGAGCTTACACTATGCCCGCAGTTGATGGCAAGGATGCCAAAATCCGCAGTTTCAAGCAGAAATGTAAGTTTTGATCTCAAATAAGTATCCGGAAGGCATCAGCGTCCAGTTTGAAGGCTAGGTAGCTTGCTGTAGTAGCCCTAATCGTGATAATAGATTGCTTTGATGGGGTCTATGTGCGAAGCTTTCAGAGCCGGATAGAGCCCCGATACAAACCCGATCAGAGCTGAGAACACCAAGCCCAGGGCAACTCCGGCCAAGGGTAGATAGAGCGGGAAATTCAGGGCTTTGCCCATGATGCTCACCAGCCCCCCAGGCAATCAGGATGCCCAGAAGAGCGCCCATCAGAGCAAGGATCAGAGCTTCCATGATGAAATAGAAGAAGATATCTTTGTCTGTGGCGCCGATGCTTTTGCGGATACCGATCTCGGTCATCCGTTCCTGAATGGAGATCAGAAGCGTGGAAAACAGCCCCACTCCCCCTACTAATAGGGAGATTGAAGCTATAGCGGATAAGGTGATGTTCCATTTCTTCATCTGTTTATCGATCTCATCCATGATGGTGAGCATCCAGGCTCCCACTTCTGAGAAATTGAAATTCGGATACATATTGTGGCGCGAGAGCAAGAGCTGTCTGGCATCTGATTTCATGCGGGCAAAATCCTCACCATCCTCAGCTTGCAGATAGATCATCTGCATGGTCTTGTTCACACCCAGATAGTAGGCTCCATAGCGCAGAGGGACATAGACGGCCCGGAGATCCTCCCTGCGCTCCCAGGTGTTGAAGTTCATCCCCTTGCTTTGATTCAGCTTATCCGAACCGAGGATGCCAATCACCCGATAGCGATGTCTGCCTAAAACCAGGGTCTCTCCGATGGGGTCTTTCCCCGGAAAGTGTTCCTGGGCAAATTGATAGCCAAGGATCGCCACGGGATGACCGGCAGCTTCTTCCATGCGGTTGAAGAGTGAGCCCTGGGACACTTCATATTGCTTGTTCTCAAAGAAGCTGTTGTCAGTAGCACGCACGCGGATATAGTGGTCTTTATTGCCCACTCTCAGGATTCCGGTGCTCTCCACCATGCCATAAATGCTCTTGTAGTGCAAACTTGCCTTCAAAGCCAGATAGTCATCGTAGTTCAAGGATTCACGCTTTGAGCAGCGCGTCTCTGGCTATTATCAGCTCCGGCTCTATATCCTGCGCCGGGATAGATCACGAGTGAGTGATTCCAGCCCATGCCTTCCATATTCTTATTGATCAATGCTTTCAGCGCGTAAACGCTGGAAAACATGGTGACCACGGCCATCACTCCGATCACGATGCCGGTGGTGGTGAGCGCGCTACGCAATTTATGCGATGCTATGCTGGAAAACGCGCTTCTGATGCCATCGGAAAGGTGCACTGGGCTTTACTCCACGATGTGTTTACATTTCGGGCACTGATGGTAGGTGCCTCTGTCTTTGCTGAATTTTTCTTCCAAATAAGGGTGCGCGCAATTGGGGCAAGGCGTAAGCACGGCTTATAATTGGCTATCCACTTACAATCCGGATAGGTGCTACAGGAATAGAAGGTTTTACCTTTCTTGCTACGTCTTTGGGTGACTTCACCTTTGCCGCATTCGGGACAAGTGACACCGGTGGTTTTGGGTCTGGAATACTTACACTTAGGATAGGTGGAGCAAGCGATGAAAGCGCCGAATTTCCCTGTCCGCTCTACCAGAGCTTCGCCACACTGAGGGCATTTCTCGTCTAGCGTGGTGGGCACCATGATCTCAATCTTGCCATCTTCCCCGCGTTTTGAAGCTCTTGCTGTTCTTACACTCGGGATAACGATTGCAGGAGAGAAATTCACCACTGCGACTGCGTTTTACTACCATCTGTCCGATCTGACATTGGTCGCAAACGATACCGGTTTCTTCGATCATGGCATTCTTTTCTTTCTTCACGTCCACCTTGCTGATCAAGGTCTGCATCTCGTCATAATACTCTTTTACCAGATTGTGCCAGATGACTTTGCCATATTCCACCTCGTCCAGCTTGTCTTCCATGCTGGCCGTGAACTTCACGTTGAACAATGTGTCAAACTTATCCACCAGAAAGTGATTGACGTCATTTCCCAAGGGTGTGGGCAAAAAGCTCTTCTTTTCCAGAACCACATACTTCCGATTGCGAATGGTACCCAGGATGGCGGCATAGGTGGAAGGGCGACCTATACCTTTGGCTTCCAGCTCTTTAATCAGCGAAGCTTCAGTAAAACGTGAAGGAGGGGTAGTGAAGTTCTGTGTTTTCTTCAGCTTATCGTGCTCCAGCTCATCCTCATTGCGGTAATCAGGATGGATTTTTACGCCTAAGGGGATATTTACGTGGGGGTAGCACTTGAGAAATCCCTCGTCCGTGATATTATTGCCGGAGGCAGCAAATTCAGCTTTGCCAACCGCTACTTTCGCGATGGAAGCTTGCACCTTTGCCGCGCGCATCTGGGTAGCGATAAAGCGTTGCCAGATCAGGGTGTAGAGCTTAAGCTGTTCTTTGGAAAGATGCGCGCTGAGGCTCTCCGGAGTACGCAAGGGATCGGTGGGACGAATAGCTTCATGGGCATCTTGAGCGCTTTGCTTGTTTTTATAGACTCTGGTACTGGCATTGATATAGTCTGCCCCGAAGCGCTGTTTGATGGCTTCTTTACAGGCAGATACGGCATCCTCGGAGATGCGAGTGCTATCAGTACGCATATAGGTGATCAGTCCCGAGCTTTCTCCACCCACGTCAACTCCTTCATAGAGCTGCTGGGCTATGCTCATTGTGCGTTGAGCCTGGAAGTTCAAGATTTTGGAGGCCTCCTGCTGCAATGTACTGGTGATAAAAGGAGCAGGAGCTTCCACGCTGCGAGTGCTGCGCTTAATGCTGCTGAGAATTGCCGGCAGATGCTCCAATTCGGTGATCATCTTCTGGCTTTCATCTTCATTCACCAGTTCGATCTTCTTGCCGTCATACTTTTCTAAAGTGGCTTTGAATTTATCCAGTCCATCTTTCCAAAAATCCGCTTCGATCTTCCAATACTCTTTGGGCACAAAAGCGGTGATCTCGGCTTCCCGCTCGCAAATCAGACGTAAGGCAACAGACTGCACTCTTCCCGCAGAAAGGTCTTTAGCGATCACTTTCCACAAGAGCGGGGATATGCTGTAACCCACCACACGATCCAGCACGCGACGGGCCTGTTGGGCATCCACCTTGGCCATATCGATCTCACCGGGAGCTTCGATGGCGCTGATGATGGCCTTCTGAGTGATCTCGTTGAAAACAATACGATACAGGGTTTGCCCTTGATCTCTTTTTCCATCACCTTGCTCAAGTGCCAGGCGATGGCTTCTCCTTCGCGGTCATGGTCGCTGGCCAAATAGATGGCATCCGCGCTCTTGGCAGCTTCCTTGAGTTCACTGATGATCTTGCTCTTCTTCTTGTCTGTAACGTAACTGGGGGCAAAGTCTTTCGCCACGTTCACGCCCAGGTCATGCGCCGGCAGATCCCGCACATGCCCCATCGATGCCTTCACCGAGTATTGGTTCTTTAGAAATTTGCTTATTGTGCTGGCTTTCGCCGGAGATTCTACTACTATCAGTCCTTTCGACATGTATCCTTCCTCAATCTTCTATTACATGGATGCCACAGCATTTTTTTATACTTCTTGCCGGATCCGCAGGGACAGGGGTCATTGCGTCCGATTTTGTCTTCCACGCGCACCGGACGCGCCTTCATTTCAGGCATTCCGGCTACAGAGCCTTCAAAGCTGGGAGCTGCTGTGGCAGAGCTTTGATACTCTTGCTGTTGGGATTGCACAAAGGTGTTCATCTCTTCATGCGTCATGTTCGCGCCTTGAGCATTTCCTGCAAATCCTCCATCCGGCTACGCTTGATCAGATAGGTGGTAAACACGCGTTTTGCTCACTGTCTCCTGGATGCGGGCGATCAGGCCTTCAAAGAGGGCATAGCTTTCTTTTTTATACTCGATCAGAGGGTCTTTATTGGCATAGGAGCGCAGATGCACTCCTTCTTTGAGCAGGTCCATCTCATGCAGGTGATCCCGCCATTCGTTATCCACTACTTCCAGAAGCACTCTGCGCTCGATCTCGCGTTGATCTTCCACGCCGGTGTGTTCTTCGCGGTGGCGATAGGCATCATGGACTATCTCCATCAGAGTATTCAGCAGAAGCTCCTGATTCAGATGATCGCTATCTAGGTCTTCAGGCTTAATGATGATGTTCCAGGCCTTGAAATACGCGCAGACCCGTTCCAGATTCCAATCCTCGGGATATGATCCGGGAGGGATTGTCTCGGCAACGAGTCTTTCGACGCTTTCTTGGATCATCTCCAGGATCTCGGCTTTGAGGTCATAGCCTTTGAGCACACTGCGGCGATAGCTGTAGATTACTTCGCGCTGCTGATTCATCACCTCGTCATACTTGATCAGGTTTTTGCGGATCTCAAAGTTATGCTCTTCCACTCGGGATTGGGCTTTTTCCACAGCTTTGGTCATCCAGGGATGGCGGATCGCTTCTCCCTGTTTGAGTCCCAGTTTCTGCATCATGGGTGCCATACGGTCTGAACCGAATATCCGCATCAGATCATCTTCCATGGACAGGAAAAAGCGGGATGTGCCCGGGTCTCCCTGACGACCGGCACGGCCACGCAACTGACGGTCGATACGCCGTGATTCATGGCGTTCACTACCGATCACATGCAAGCCATCCAGGGGCAGGCCATAGGGATATTGATCCGTACGATCCTTGCTGAGACCGCGATATTGATCCACAGCCTGGGTCACCACTCCGGCACCCAGCTTAATATCGGTTCCACGTCCTGCCATATTGGTGGCAATGGTCACTGCACCGGGAGCGCCGGCACCGGTAATGATCTCAGCTTCACGTTGATGTTGACGAGCGTTGAGCACGTTGTGCGCGATGCCGTGACGACGCAGAAGGCGAGAAAGAATCTCGGATACTTCCACGCTCACTGTGCCTACAAGCACCGGTTTCTGCTCTTTGTGCCAGTAGATAATTTCGTTGATGATGGCCTGATACTTCTCGTTTTTGGTGAGGTAAATCTCGTCATCATGATCGATTCTGGTGATGGGAACATTGGTCGGAATGGCCATCACCGGAAGCTTATAGATCTCCATAAACTCGGATTCTTCGGTTACCGCGGTACCGGTCATGCCTGCTAGCTTTTCATACATGCGGAAGTAGTTTTGCAGCGTGATGGTGGCAAAGGTCTGAGTGCCGGCTTCGATGGCCACGTTTTCTTTGGCTTCCAGAGCTTGATGCAAGCCATCTGAGAAACGTCTGCCGGGCATTTGGCGTCCGGTAAACTCATCCACGATGATCACCTTGTTGTCGATCACCACGTATTCCTGATTGTTTTCAAACAGGGTAAAAGCCTTGAGCAACTGGCTGATATTGTGCAGCTTCTCGCTTTTATCCATGAACTTATTGGTGGCGCCTTCCTTCAGTTCTGCCTTGCGGGCTTCATCAAGATCATCACGCGCTTCTATTTCACCGATTACTTCGTCCAAAGTGCGCACGATAAAGAGATCGGACTCCCTTTTGCTCAGCATATCGCGCCCTTTGTCGCAGAGATCAACGCTGTGCTGACGCTCTTCCACCACATAGAAAAGGTTCTCGTCCAATTCGTGCATCTTCTTGTCTCTAAGGTAGATGCCTTCAGTATCCTGCACCAGACGCTTGAGCGAGGCTTCTTGCATGATCTTTTGGAAAGCTTTATTTTTTGGCGCGCCACGCTTGACCAGAAGGAGGTTTTTGGCCAGACGGGTATTGGCTGCTTCGTCGTTTTCATACTTGAGATCTTCTTTGATCTCAGAAAGATAGCGAGTTACCAGAGCGTTCTGAGCCTGCACCACAGCCGCAATCGCCGGACGCAATTCCGGATAGAAGTTTTTATCCTGCGCGATGGGACCACTGATGATCAATGGAGTTCTGGCTTCATCGATGAGGATGCTGTCCACCTCGTCCACAATCGCGAAATAAAAGTCGCGTTGCACTAGTTGTGTGGGTGATACAGCCATGTTATCCCGCAGATAGTCAAAGCCAAACTCACTGTTCATGCCATAGGTGACATCTGCCGCGTAGGCATCCCGACGTGATTCAAAATCCATCCCGGTGGTGATGCAACCAACCCGCATGCCGTGGAAATTGAAGATAGGACTCATCCATTCCGCGTCACGGCTGGCCAGGTAATCATTAACCGTTACCAGATGAGCACCCCGACCGACCAGGGCGTTAAGGAACAAAGGCAGGGTGGCCACGAGGGTCTTTCCCTCACCGGTGGCCATTTCGGCGATCTTGCCATCATGTAAGGCCATGCCGCCGATCAGCTGCACATCAAAAGGCACCATGTTCCACGCTGTAGGATGGCCTTTGATCAAGAACTCCTGTCCCACCATCCGCCGGCAAGTATCTTTGACAATGGCAAAGACTTCCGGCAGAAGGTCATCCAGGGTATCTTTAGTGAGCTGTTTCAGCTCTTTCTTGGCTGTATCTATTTGATTATCAATGCGGTTACGCTCACTATCTTCATTTACTTCTCTGAAGTCCTTACGTAAGTCCTCCAGTTCCTGTCTCTTAGCTGATAGCTTGGCTTCGATTTCTTGCTTGATCTCGCTGATGCGTTCGCGCAATTGGTCATCTTCATATTGGGCGAGATTTTGGTAAATCCCGTTTATCTCCGGAACCAGGGGCTCATAACGCTTGAGATCCTGGCTGGCTTTATCTCCGAATAGTTTTTTAAGAATCTTCTCGAGCATGTGTCTTCCTTAAACTGATGCCAAATGAGTGAGGGAAAAGCATTCAGGCACCTTATTCTTCCCTGTTAATCACAAAAATCAGGCAGGCCAAAAATGTCAATCAAAACCTCAAAGACGATGCCAGCTGCGGCTATCAAGGATCAAGCCTGAAGAAATGTTCGCAAGGCGTGTTCAAAGGCGGCCACATCCTCGATGCAGCTGATTGTTACCCTCAGGCAGTTTTTGAGCCGGGGATGGGCACCGACGTCTCTCAGCGCGATGTCTTGCTCCTTCAGATACTCAAAGAGCTCAAGGCTCTGCTCCCCGATGGTGAAAGTAAGGAAATTGGTGGCCGAGGAATATACCTCGATCTCCCTGATATCGCGCATTTTCTGATACAAGTCTTCCTTCAGTTTCAGGATGCCCTTCACCTGATCCAAGAACAGCTGCTTGTTCTCCAATATTGTAAGCGCGAAAGCCGAACTGAGGATGCTCTGATGAAAGGTGGTGAAGACCTTTTTCAGTTCCGCGATGTTTGACGGGCTGATACGGCATAACCAAAACGCAATCCTGCTGAGGAAAAAGCTTTGGAAAAGCTGCGCACCAGGATCAGATTGGGATATTGGGCCAGTTCCTCCGCAAAAGTGCAGCCGGAAAACTCGTAGTATGTCTCATCGATCAAGACCAGTTTATCCGGCAAGGCAGTGATGATCTGCCTCAGTTGCTCTTTGGAAAAGAGATTCCCGGTCGGATTATTAGGATTGCAGAGAATGGCCAGGCGGCAGTTTGGATCGCTGGCTCGCCTGATGTATTCATAGGTATCAAAGCTGAAATCCGGCTCCAGATCCAGGAAGCGTACCTTGAGCCCCACCGCCAGAGCAAAGGTCTTGTAATCAAAGTAGGACGGAGCCAGAGAGAGGGCAAAGGACTGCTCGGATTCACGCACGGCCAGAAAGATGTGATACAGAATGTCATCCGCGCCATTTCCATACAGCAAATGGTCCGCACTTAGCTGATGGCCGACATAGCTTGTCAACTTCGTGTGAAGCTCATCCGTGACGGGTGAAAAGTAACGATTCAGACGCACATCCTTCATGCGCTCATGAAAGCTCGTCATGATGGTGCTGTAAGGATCCATGCAGCTCTCGTTGAGGCACATCATGCGTTTGCGCATAGGCACATTGACCGTTGATGCACTGATCTTTGAGAGATCGGTTCTAAATAGAGTATTCACATTTCCTCCCTTTGCTTGAGGATATGATAAGCCCGATAAAAGTGCCGGGCAAGAAAAAAAGCCACCCGGTTAGGAGTGGCTCAAGCATTACTATTTCTTTTTTGTGACGGTTCTTGCGCAGTCTTTTCTTGCGCTTGTGGGTAGCGATTTTATGACGTTTTTTTCTTCTTTCCGCAATTTCTTTCATCAGTAATATCAACCTTGAGCACGTTATTGACAGCATCAATGGTGATAATGTCGCCATTTTGCACCAGGCCGATCAATCCGCCATCTACAGCCTCCGGAGTAATGTGACCAACCACAAAACCGTGAGAGCCGCCAGAGAATCTTCCATCGGTTATCAGGGCAACATCTTTGCCAAGCCCTGCACCCATAACTGCGCCCGTAGGTTTAAGCATTTCAGGCATACCGGGTCCACCTTTGGGTCCCTGGTTTCTAATGACAATTACTTCGCCTTTTTGTACAGTAGAAATACCTTCTATCATTTCGAATTCATCATCAAAAACCCTGGCAGGACCTTCGAAGCGTTCGCCTTCTTTGCCTGTAATTTTAGCAACTGCACCATCTTCGGCAAGATTGCCAAAAAGGAATTTGTATATGTCCCTGGGCTTTGATAGGATCAGACACCGGCCTTATTATTTTTTGACCCGCACTTAAATCACGTATTTGTTCAAGATTTTCGCCAAGGGTCTTTCCGGTAACAGTCAGGCAATTGCCATCGATAAAGCCTCGTTAAGCAGCATTTTCATTACTGCGGTATGCCCCCAACC
>JAJOKA010000145.1 GCA_021206555.1 Candidatus Cloacimonadota bacterium
TCGCGAAGGCTTGCCCATGTTTGGCCACGTATCTGTGCCCGAATTCCTGTTTGGCAAGGCCTGGTATCCCACCCATGGCGACGCGGAATTTGGCATTGCCACTTTGATTGTGGGTTCACTGGTGGTAACCATCGGAGCCCTGATCATCGCCATCCCTTTGGGTTTGGGATCAGCTGTCTTTGTTTCTGAGATTGCTCCGCCCTGGTTGCGTGAGATCTGCAAACCGATGATCGAGCTTTTAGCCGGCATCCCTTCCGTAGTCTATGGGCTCTTTGGCATGGCTTTTCTGGCGCCCTTGATCCGCCAGGCTTTCAATCTGGATAGCGGATTCAATATCTTCACAGCTTCCATAATCCTGGGTTTGATGGTGCTTCCCATCATCAGCAGTATGTGTGAGGACGCTCTGCGATCCATTCCCAAAGCCTTGCGTGAAGCTTCTTTTGCCTTGGGTGCGAATAATGGGAAACCATCACCAAGGTACTGGTTCCGGCAGCAAAGACGGGCGTATTAGGCGCGATTCTCATGGGCTTTTGGCCGTGCTGTGGGAGAGACCATGGTGGTCTTGATGATCGCCGGAGGTTCTGCGCAGATGCCCTCCAGCATCTTCAGTTCTGTGCGTCCCATGACCTCTGCGATCTCAGCCGAGATGGGTGAGACTGTGTTTCGCGATCTGCATTTCCAATCGCTTTTCGCCATTGGCATCGTGCTCTTTTATCATCACCTTTGGCTTTAGCCTGATGGCGGACTCCTGGGGAGAAAGAAATGAAGCGTAAGTTGTTTTCTCTGTCCGGCATCGTTGGCCTTTACACAGCGGTGATCCTCAGCATCGGCTTTCTGATCTTCTTTGTGATCTCGATCATCGTCAAAGGCAGCAGCGTGATATCCTGGGAATTCATCACCACAGCTCCACGGTTGGGGATGACGGAAGGCGGCATCTGGCCGGCTTTGGTAGGCACTTTCTGGCTCAGCTTTCTGGCCGTGATCATCTCGGTGCCCATCGGGGTCTTCAGCGCGGTATATCTCTTTTCTTACGCGAAGTCCACGAAGTGGGTAAGTTTCGTAAAGATCTGCGTGAATACTCTGGCCGGTGTGCCCAGCATCATCTATGGTCTTTTTGGGATGGCCTTGTTTGTGAACATGATGGGCTTCGAAGTGTCTTTGCTCAGTGGCGCGCTCACTCTTGCGGTATTGGCATTGCCGATCGTGATCAATGCCTCATTTGAAGCTCTTTCCAGCGTGTCACCGGACTTCATGCAAGCCGCATACGCGCTGGGTGCCACCAAACGGCAAAGTATCCTCAGGGTTTTGATTCCCACTGCCATGCCCAATATCCTCACCTCCGTGATCCTGGTAACGGGCAGAGTGGCCGGGGAAACCGCACCCATCATGTTCACCGCAGTCGCGTTTTATAACCGGCAATTACCCAAGAGCCTGATGGATGAGGTAATGGCTTTGCCCTATCATATATTCGCGCTAATGACCGAAGGCACCCATTCTGCCAAGCAGGTGCCGATTGCCTATGGATCAGCCCTGGTGCTGCTGCTATTGGTGCTTTCCATCAGCAGCACTGCACTCATATTACGATACAGATTAAGGAAGAAAAGACAATGGTAAAGATCAGAACCAGCAATCTCAATCTCCATTTTGGCGATAATCACGTGCTCAGAGATGTGAACATGGAGATTCAGGAAAAGAAGGTTACCGCCATCATCGGCCCTTCAGGATGCGGAAAATCCACGCTCCTGCGCACTTTCAACCGCATGAACGACTTTGTGGATAAGCTCAAGATCTCCGGCACCATCATGGTGGGAGACAAGGATATCTATCAGGATAAGATGGATTTATCCCGCCTGCGTGCCAAAGTGGGAATGGTGTTTCAAAAGCCCAATCCCTTCCCCAAAACGATCTTTAAGAATGTGGCCTTTGGCCTGGAAGTGCAGGGTAAACACAGTAAATGCGAAGTATTCAGCATCGTGGAAGAAAGCCTGCGCGCGGCCTGGCTGTGGGACGAGGTGAAAGACCGTCTGCACAGTCCCGCTATGGCGTTATCCGGAGGGCAACAGCAGCGGCTTTGCATTGCCAGAGCCCTAGCTAACTGCCCGGAAGTATTGCTGTTGGACGAACCCACCAGCGCGCTGGATCCGCAATCCACTGCCAAGATCGAAGAGCTCTGTCTGGCGCTCAAGGATCGCGTGAGCATCCTCATCGTGACCCACAATATCGCGCAGGCTGGACGCATATCGGATTACACAGCCTTCATGTATCTGGGTGAATTGGTGGAGTTTGGCGAGACCGAGAAGGTCTTCACCGTGCCCAAAGATAAGCGCACTGAAGCCTATCTCACCGGTGTGTTTGGATAATCGTGTTTGGGTTTAATCCCCGAGTGACCTATATTTTAAAAGGAAAACGGAGTATAGATGCAACATACAAAGCTACAAGAACTTAAAACTAAACTAATGGAAGAGGCCAAGCTGGTGCAGCAAATGCTGAATCTGGCCTTGATCCAGGACAACAGTGAAAATGGATTTGATAAGGTGCAAAGCCTTGAAGAGCAGGTGAACACCCTGGAAAACGAGATTGATCGCCTGGCCATCAGCCTCATCGCGCTTCATCAGCCAGAAGCCGGAGACCTGCGACGCATCCTGATGATGTATCGCATCAATGTGGATCTCGAGCGACTGGGTGATCAAGCCTATAACATCGCTGAAAGCGCAAGAAACATCGCTGCTTACCAGATCACGGAACCGCACATCTTCCAAATGCAGGAAGCCACCGTGAATATGCTGGAATGCTCCATCAAAGCCTTTGTGGATGAAGACGTGGAAGCAGCTGCCGGTGTGTGCCTGAACGACACGTGGTAGACGATCTGAACCGCGATGTTTATCATCTGGTGCTGGAGCATATTCAGCGAGATCCCCAGAATACCGCTCAGTTTCTGCACCTTTTACGCATCGCCAAAAACCTGGAACGCTGCGCTGATCTGGCAACCAATATCGCCGAAAACACCATCTATCTGGTGCATGGCAAAGTGATCCGCCATCAGCCGGAATAGCCGATATGAAAGAGCTGATCTACATCCTTGATGACGAGCCGGATATCCTGGATCTGGTGGATCTCAGCCTGTCCAAAGCGGGCTTTGCCACCGCCTGTTTCGAGCGCTGGGAAGCCCTCAAAGCCGCGCTCAATGAAGCTCTGCCCAGCCTTCTGGTGCTGGATCTGATGCTTCCTGATGCCGATGGCATGCAGATCTGCCGTGAACTGAGAGCGGATGCCCGCTTTCAGAACATGCCGATCGTGATGCTCACCGCGCGCGTGGGCATCGCAGACCCGCATCAGCGGCCTTGAGGATGGCGCGGATGACTATATCACCAAGCCTTTTGCCGCGCAAGAGCTGATTGCCAGGATCAAGGCTGTCCTGCGCCGCTTAAGCTGGCAAAAGGAAGCCCGGGTCTATGAGATTGCCGATGGCCTGGTGCTGGATCTGAACCGTTTTGAAGCCAGCCTGAACGGCAAGCGCATTGATCTCACCCTCACCGAGTTCAAGCTCTTGCAACTGCTCACCAAAAGACCGGGTTGGGTCTATACCCGCGCGCAAATGCTGGATTATCTTTGGGGCAACGACAAGGTGGTGATCGACCGCACGATAGACGTCCATATCAAGAACTTAAGAGACAAGATCCGGCCTTATGACGTCTGCATCAAGCCGGTGCGTGGCGTGGGTTACAAGTACTCGCGCGAGGATGAAGATTGAGGCGCAAGAGCGTCTTCCCCCTGCTGCTCGCGCTCTTTGCCTATCTGGCGATTCTGGCCTTTGTCTTGGCCAAAACCACACTTTCACCATGGCTATCCATCCCCATCCTGCTCCTGGCTGCCTTTTTCACCGCATGGCTGCTCTATGAATATCTGATGCGCCCCATCCGGGCTCTGATGCAGGTGGCGGATTCCATTGCCTCCAAAGACCTTAGCTCGCGCATGCCGGAAAACCAAAGCTGGGAGATTGCTCGCCTGGCCGAGTTTTCGAACTATATGCTTGATCGCATGGCAGCCAGCATCGAGCGCCATCGCGAGAGCCGGGATGAACTGCAATTGATCCTCAGCTCCGTGGAAGACGCGCTCTGGGTGCAAGATATGGAAGGCCGCATCGAGCTCTGCAACCCCATCTTCCAAGAGCTCTTTCCGGGAGCCAAAGACAGCCCACAGGCTTATTGCTGGGAAGTGATTCGCGAGCGGGATCTCTTGCGCGTGATCAAGGAAGTGAGCGATGAAGAAAAGGCCAGACTCAGCGAAATCACTCTGAATGAACACACTTACCTGCTCTCAGCATCTCTGAATCGCGATGCTGGAAAGCTGATCTTCATCCTGCAAAACATCGACGACATCAAAGCCACCGAGCAGATGAAGAAGGATTTTGCCATGAATGTGGCGCATGAACTGCGCACTCCGCTTACCGCCATCAAAGGCTTCGTGGACATCGTGAAGGACGACTATCCCCAAAACCGCTATCTGGGCATCATTCAACGGCATACAGACCGCCTGATTGCCCTGGTGGGCGATCTCGAAGAATTGGCTCGTCTGGAACGCGCGCCGCAGCTGGACATCCAGGACATCTGCCTGAAAACTTTCTTCAGCAACATCCAAAGCATCTTCGAAGCGGCCTTGAAAGAGAAGGGTTTATCGCTCACGCTGGATATCGAGCCGGCAAATCTGCGCGCGAAGCTTGACCCATATAAGATGGAACAAGTCTTCATCAATCTCATCGACAATGCCATTCGCTATACCATGAGTGGTGGCATTCATATCTATGCCCGGCAGCAAGATGCGGAACTTATCCTGATCGTCAAAGATAGCGGTAAAGGCATTCCTCCCGATCAGGTTCCCAGAGTCTTTGAACGCTTCTATACCGTGGATCAATCCCGTTCGCGCTCCACCGGAGGCACCGGACTGGGCCTGGCCATCGTCAAACACATCGTGGTGTCCCATGGTGGCCGGATATCGCTGGACAGCACATTGGGTAAGGGAAGCAGCTTCCGCATCGTAATTCCCGCCAAATAGCATGAATGAAGATGCTTTAGTTATCGAATACCTTCCTTTGGTCAAGAGCGTTGCCGGCAAATACGCGAAGTATAGCGTGCCCTTCGAAGACCTCGTGCAGGAAGGCCTCATCGGCTTGATCGAAGCAGCCAGAGCCTTTGATCCCAATCACGGCGCGAAGCTTTCCACCTATGCCTATTACCACATCCGCAAAACGCGTCATTCTGGCCATTGGCGAAAAACTTTAAAACCGGTGAACTCAAAGAGCCGGAATTGCTGGTTGATGCCGCTCATCACAGGCCTGAAGCCATGGCTGAAGAAGCCAGCGAGACGATCTCCCCTCCCCCTCCGATATGCCGCCTCTGGAAGCCATATCCTGCGCCTGAGTTTCGAGCAAAAACAGAGCCTCAAAGCTATTGCCGAAAAGCTGGATCTGCGCGTGGAGAAAGTGCGCTACCTCAAGGCTAAAGCCTTGCGCAGAATGAAGATAAAGCTGGGGGATAATTGAGAATTGACAATTGAGAATTGAGAATTAGCCCTCCTGCCACCTGCAACCTGTAACCTGTAACCTATCCCTCATCCCTACTCCAGTTTTCGTCCATAGTCACCTCGTAACATGAGGAGAAGATGAGGTAAACATGAAGTAAGCTTGTAGAAAACATGCAAGAAGAAGGCGGGCAGAGAAGCCTTATCCTCTGCCCGCGCACCTTTAGATATTATTAGTTGATCTCAGATGAGGCCAGCACCTTGTAGAAGGCCGCATTTCCAGGAGCGGGATCAAGCCAGTTGAGTTCGGCAGTAGTGCCGATGGGCTCTCCCCAATCCTCCGAGTAGGGATCTGCGCTGCGATAGATATGATAGCTATTCGCTCCGATGACGGCTGACCAGCTGAGGCTGATCTGACCGCCCAGCAGGGAAATAATCAGGTTTTGCGGGGCATCCAGGTGTCCCAGAAGGGTTTGGAAGCTGAGAGATTCACCGTAAGCTGTGCCAGCAGCATTGGTGGCATAGGCCCGAATGTAATAGAGGGTATCTCCTTCCAGGTCTTCTAACTGGGTGCTAAAATCCTGCTGTGAAGTGCCCGTAATCGTATGCATATCATCCAGATCGGGATCAGGAGACAGGCCATAGCAGATACCACAGGCTGTAATTTCTGACCAACCGCTGTGGACAATCTCTCCCTTACCAAGAGCGGAATTTGCCGTGATCTCAGCAGGATCAAGGGTGTTGACGGTGGGCGCGACGATTCCGATGCCATAGAGCATCAGATTGTGGGTCTCCACTCCCGTGCTGCTGAATGTTAGCTGATTACTGAGATTTCCCCCTTCAGTGGGAGCAAAGCGCAAGTAGAGTTTCGTAGGTGCGATGTCTCCAGTTTCGGGGGTCAGGATCAGCTCCGAGCTGAACTCGCGGCTCATCGGATCAAGCGAGATCTGGAAGCCTGCGGGAGCGGTGATCAATAGATCGTCAATGATCTGATTTGCCCACATTGACAGAGAATCAGCAGGGGATGTCTCGCCCACGATTACTTTGCCAAAAGGCTGCAAGAGCGAATCGTTCACGCATATCTCCGGCACCATCTGAGTGCGAAATTGCACCTGGTTACCATAAACAGCACCAGCCAGGTTTTGAGCATATGACCGTGCAAAATACCAGGTATTGGGCTCCAGCTCCGTGAGCAGTGAACTGAACCAGTCATCCTGCGCACCTTCATCAGTATGAGGGTCTGCAAGAGTGGGTGCTCCTGTGGTATTGACGCATATCCCACAAGCTGTTACAGGCGCCAGGCCATCGTCGGTAATCCGGGAATTGATCTCGGCCGAAGTGGAAGTGATATTGAGCACCGTGGCAGTTTCCACCGTGGGTGTGCTCACTCCCGTTCCGGAAAGGCTGACATCACAAGCGCCACCTCCCACAGTAAGGGGTACGATCGTGTCCTCAGTCAGCCCGGTCTCAGAGGGGCTAAACTTCACGTAGATGGGGGTTTCAGGCAGGATATGATCCGTGGGGTATAGATTGATTTGAGTGCCAAAAGCGCTGTCAGGATGGCAGGCAATGCGGAAAGCGCCGATGCTGCTGAGCATTACCATATCCACCAGGTTGTTGCCGGAGATGGTGAAGGATTGTGGTTCTGACTCCTCACCCACAGGGACAAGGCCAAAATCAGGAAGGCTGTCGGTTGAGGTAACAAGCGTAGGCCAGAGGGTGCTGAAGCTTTGCTCTTCTCCATAACCGGTGCCCAAGGTATTGGTGACATAAGCTTTTACATAATACTGAGTCCCGTGCATCAGATTGCTGAGGGTGATGGCAAACTCATCTTCAGAGCCCTCATAAGCCAAATGGTTATCTTCCAAATCGGGATCACCCGAGGTATTCCAGCAGATACCGCGCTCGGTGATTAGCAGGTTCCCGCTGCTAATGAGCCGGCCGTGGCCAGTTGCAGCCTGAACTTCGATTGCAGTAGCCGGTAGAGTTTCCACAATGGGTATTGCTACTCCGCTGCCATATACCGGCAGATACTGAGGTGTTCCTGTATTGGTATTGATAGTGATCTGCTCTTGATAATCAATGGCCTCGGTGGGACTGAAGAACACTCTGAAAGTGGCGGCGATGCCGGGATAGGCATAGAAATCCACAGTATTGGCATCGCGCACGCGCAGACCGCCCACGACTTCGACCCGGAAGTTTTGAGGAGCCGTCACACTGCCCACCAGTCCGATTTCTCCGGTGTTTACGATCTCAAAGTCGAGCGAGTCAGTTTCGCCCACTTGGAGAACAGGAAAGCCCAGATAGCCGGGATTGAGCTCAAAATCCGGAGTGCCGACACGCACATTGAATGGGATTGAGAGCCAGGGATTCACGGGATCATTACTGGAGATATTCACCGTGTTATAATACCATCCGGAGGGGATCCCGCTGCTATCCACGCTGATCTGAAGAGGCAGCGTGCTGTCCGCGGGGACATCGGTCATCACCATGTTGTCGCCATCAATTTGAAGCCAATCGAAGGGCATTGGTAGGTTCCGGAGACGATCACGTCGTCAAGGGCGATGTCGTTGCCATATTCGCTGATGCCAAGGAAGCCGATTTGGACGTTATCCTGTCCTGATACTCCCACAAACTGAGGGTATGCTGCTGCCAGCCGGATTGGGTGGGGCTATATCGGGAAATCGTGCTGCCCAGATCAGTCCAGGTTCTGCTACCGGTGGATACCTGCACCTGAATCCGGTCGTTTCTGTCAGACCAACTGCTGTCGTGATAGAACCAGAAGCTAAGCTCTGGAGCATTGATGTCGGAAAGATCCAGAGCGGGGCTTTCCAGGCGAGCCATCGAGCCGGCCTGACAGTTGTAGGAATTGAAATAGGCTAATTGCTCTCCGGAATGGGGGCTTTGTTGCCCGATGTATGGGGATCTGAAAGCTCCGAACCATTGCGGAGGGGTGGAGCCGGAGTTGTGAACCATCGTGACATTCCATCCCTGAGGAGGGAAGCTGCCTTCGAAGCCGCTGGACAGCACTTCCAGCTGGGGATTCATCGCGGGATGAGACATAGGCCATGATGCTAAGAGGATCTACGCCGCTGTTTATCACTTCCAGAGTGCGGATGGCGGATTCCGAGGGAGTCAGATCCACGTTGAAAAAGCCGGGATTGGTATCGATCATGGGCCCCACGCCTTGTCCTGAGAGATTGATATTGACCGGAGGGCTATCGGCGTTGTGGGTGATCAAAAGCGATGTGTTATAGGCAATTGGCGCGTCAGGTTGAAAATAGACGTGATAAATCCTGCTGCCTCCGGCGGGGACGGAGAAATCAAGCAACTCACGGGAAGGGGGTTCTTCACCTTTGACTGCTGATCGCCACTCAGATCCGGAGCCCAGGCTTTCTCTGGCAAATACCACGCTGAAGCCGACGGGCACCTGGATGTTGCCGGTGAGCATGGCAGAACCGCCATTTTGGATGATCAGGCCTTTGATAATCCGAGCTTTGAGACCACATCACATCGCCAAAGCTCAATG
Organism: Candidatus Cloacimonadota bacterium; assembly: GCA_021206555.1. Classification (GTDB taxonomy): domain Bacteria; phylum Cloacimonadota; class Cloacimonadia; order Cloacimonadales; family Cloacimonadaceae; genus UBA5456. Next base: position 9,047 of record JAJOKA010000145.1, read on the forward strand.
ATGGCGGATTTGCCATGATGAAAGGAATATCATTAGACCAATTGACTCGGTTGAAGGGGTCATTTTCGTGCAAAAGTGCCGGCCCAATCACCGATCTCATTGGTGATTTGGATGCTGCCCTGATCGTTGGTTTTGCTTACGTTAAACACAGAATTGCCGATGTAATGATTGGGGA
>JAJOKA010000160.1 GCA_021206555.1 Candidatus Cloacimonadota bacterium
TAGATTTTAATCATTATGTGTCCCGGTCGATCTCTAACTGCTGGTGCAGAAGCTTATCTTCTTTGCTTCTTATTGCGGAGATTCTATCATCTGTAAATCTTATGTCGTCGATCAAGCTCAGAATTGTCCGATTATTCTCAATGAACTCTCTCAACTTAACGATATCTTCGAGTTTAACCATCACCTCACTCCAAGATTAACAGTCATTAGTCATCAGACTTTGAATATCATCCTTGATGCTCTCACGCAGTCTGTCCATATCTTCGAAACCGGCATTGATATCTCTTTTGATATTTTTCAGTGTCTCGTTGTGCTGTTCAATGGGCCTGGTATATGTTTCCAGAATGTGCACCTCCAGTTCGTCCCTAAGATTATCAAAAACGTGATTGAGTAAGCTAAGAGTGATCTTGTTTAGTTTGGATTTAAGCATGGCCTTCAATACCGGCATTTTCGCTAAGTCTTTTATCCCCTCAACCGGATTCAGTTTACCCAGGACATGAACCAAAAATGCCATTCCTTTGAGTATGGCACCTTTAGCCGCTAACAGAGCTGCTTTGCCTGCGGCAGCTTTCATCGCACTTTTTGAAGCTTCCTGGGCGAGCACTGCCCCAGCCCCGGCAGCATCAAGAGCTGTCTTCCCCGGGATTAAATAAATCGATACGACCACTGTAACAAGGTTTGCGACCATGTCCATTGTTTGATTAATAGATGAGATGGCAGGACTTAGCTTGTTGTCTATGATAGACCCTAATCTTTCGCTGCCAGCATTTGTTGGGATTTCCAGATTGCGATATCTTCTCTCAAATATCGATGACACTTTATCTGAGAAATCCTGAATATCACCACTAAAATCCTCATCATTAGCAGCCTTTACAGCAATTGCGTCTATCAAGGATTCCTGATCGAACTTGATGTCGTCAAGGATGAGCTCTTCTGCTTTTTCAATATCTTTGCGATACTGAAGGGTCAAACGCTGTAAGTGATCAATTTGTGCTTGAGTATCCTCCAGCTTAGCATCAAGCTCAGCGGTTGAGTAATTCAGAGATACTTGCTTGGTCTTCAATTGATGGATCAGCTTTTCCTGCAAGGGACGCAGGAGTTTACAGAGGTTTTCTGCCTGTATCTGTTTCTTCCTCGCAATCAGGTCCACATGGATAAATTGGACAAGTTTCTCCACTTCAGTTTCGTATTCAGCTTCTTGGTTTTCAGATGTTGCATACCCTAAAGCCAGCTTTGGTGAGATTACGGCTATCCGCGGATTTTGCACAACCTTTTCAATAGACTGTTTGATCTCTTCACACACTTTTTTCTCTGGATTCTTGGGGGAATTGCATCAAGCATTGAGATACAGAAGAAAAGGCGATTTTTGAGTCCCTTGATAGGGCTAATCTGCTCTTCGATAAAGTCAAGCACAGAATTGGTCGCTGATCCCGGTAAGGCAGAGATCACAAAAACAGCCGCATCTATGATGGGGAGATATCCAAATGTAACATCTGTATGGTGCTCCAGCAGAGATGATATCCCGGGGGTATCGATCAGAACAACATCGTTGTTTAAAATGCTACAGTCCTTTAGGTGCAGATAAACTCTCTTTCCGGTCTCATAGTTGATTACTTCATCCTGCAATCTATCTTGCTGAATTACTTGTAGTACTTCTTCGTCCTCAACCCAACGCGAAATCTCAAAGCTGTTCTCATATGCAGCGTTGATTTCAATGGGATTAGCGTTTGTCGGTTTGTCCAGCATGGGTATCAATCTCTGCTTGATTAGCGCGTTTACCAAGGTTGACTTGCCGGTGCTGAACTCCCCTAGAAATGCCACACGAATCGAATTCTCACAGTTTACACCCTCAATTGATTGATGCAAAATATCAAAGCTCTGTCTTTTTGTGATATCAAGCATCAGGCTCTTCAGTTCGTTTGCTTTCATGTTTTACCTGCCATATCTATTTATTGTTGTGTTTCATAGAGTTAGTTCACATAGCGTATGGTGCTTGTCGGCCCCCGCAGTTTCGATACTTTCCCTCACTGGCAACTGATGATGTATGAACATTCTCAAGGTTTGGACACCTGAGAGACCCCGACATCAAAAAACGTCTCGTATAAACAGCTAATGGATCCAGCCTTGAATCTTGTGCTTATGCTCTTAGCCATTACTCAGAATTACTCCTCTTCCGATGTAGGTTCTCCACCATTGTGATAGTCACCATTAATACATACATAACAGATTTAACATGAGAACGAACTACCCGGATGCAATTGATTAGAACTTGCGTAGCAGATTCCCACATTCACCATTAATCTCACCCTATTCTCGCGAGTCAAACGACCCGTTTCACTTTTTCATGAACCCATAAAGTTCGTCAAGTATTTTCTGTTTGATCGTGACTTTTATCTACGTTTTCCTAGGGGAGTCTTTCACTCACGCAATATAAGCGCTCTACAATTATGCATTAGAGGAATAGGTTATGGCATACTCAACATAGACATTAGGCGGGACAGCAGCGCTTGCCCTTTATCGGTCACTGTGTAAGGGATAGTAGATACGTCTTCCTGTCGTCTGGATCGTGGCTACGTCATCCGACGAAGATATTCATTCACTCATGCGACAGGATGTCGCATCCACACTGGGGTGGCAAGATCCTCTTGTCACAAAGGCCGGAGGCCTTTTCAGGAAAGCAGCTGCGCTGCTTCTGTCAAGCCGGAGCTCGGCAGCCCATATTCTCCCTCGGAGTCGTAAGCGCTATCCCATTTATGTGAAGCCATGCCGGCTTTGATTAGCTCTCAGTCCCGCATCGGAGACGAAGATGACAAGCGCTTTCGACTTCGAGCAGCGGGAATGCAGATCACCCTTGGACTTCTATCCGAAGGATTGGAGTTTACATGAAGCCATAGGATTCGACACGTCTCTTTGTGTGCGATCCCGGGAATAGGATTCGACACGTCCCCGTGTCGAAACGGAACTAAGTTCTGTAACAGTAAGCGACTCCTTCGCCTTTCACAGACGAGACGTCTGCAATCCTATCCCCATGCGACAGGATGTCGCATCTACCCCGCACACCCCGCCCGTCTCTACCGAACAAATCATCTCGCGCGCACCATGCATACATATAATTCACTCTTTCACCCAGACAAGCCCCTGTCAGCCTCCCGAATAGTTCCTGAGCCGGGCTCGGGACTATTCGGGTAGTCTTTGGGAGGCGGACAGGGAACAAGAGGGCTTAGCTATTGCGCCAATGCCCAAGACCGGATCATCCGGGATGTCTTGTAACACAGGATTACCGATAGATACAGCTTCGCCCCGTCGCTTATGCACATCACACGACGATGATATCTATTATCTCTTAACTGGACAATCACTGGACAAATCAGGAAAAATCTTTTGCTGTGGATGAAATTCTTTAGCCCGATGCCATCTGGTGCCATACCACATCCCGACAGACAGCAGGATTAGACGCGTCTTTTCCTCCCCAAGCCTTCGCTCAACCTTGAGCAACCCGAAAGTGTTGAGCGAGGAATTAGGATTCGACACGTCTCGTGTCGAAGGAATTGAGTTCCGTTTCGACACGAGACGTGTCGAATCCTATCGCGAGCTCGGCCATCCCACGAGAAGCTCCTATCTCGTTGCCCGGAAAGCTATTTGTCCCGAAGAGCTGTTCTCGCTTCCACATTCAGGTAATCGATCAACCGTGTGCATAATCCCAAATTGAGATTTAGCAGACGAAATTGTTTTCCGGATGGAGTTGATATAATCTCCCAGGCTGTTTGCCCATCATGGATTCTTACTGCAAGATCATGATCAGCTTCCTCCATGAATAGCATCAGGGATTTTAGGGTTCCGGTCTTTCCGGCTTTTACTTCGATGGGGATCATGCGGTTGTCCTGAATAACCACAAAATCTACCTCAGCACTGGAACTCCTGGCACTTCTGACCCAAGTGCCCAGCTTAAAGCCGGAGGCAGCAGCAAAAGACAAGAGCTGTTGCCCCACCAGATGCTCCATGGCTACACCCTTGTAGATGGAGTTCAGCCCTTGAGTGGTAAAATACTGTTCATGGATATTGGCCTGATAATTTACAAATCCGGTGTCGAGAAAGAGCAGTTTGGGACGCCTGCCCAATTTTGGTAAAGCAGGCAATACCGCGTTGCCATAGGGATAAAACAGCGTCAGCAGTGACGCTTGCTCTAGCAAAGTGAGGGCATTCTTCACGGTTTGAGCGCGAAAATCGGATTCTCCAAAATGCTCAAAACTGATCAATTTGCATGCCTGTGTGGGTGCTGTGCTGATCAAATGCCCCAAGATAGTGGCTTGATCACCGGTCATAGCATATTTGATAGCATCATCGCGATATGTTTGCAGCAGGTTTCCCAAAATCCTCCGTACTTCCATGATATTGCCGGTTTGCAGCCAAACCGTGATCACTTCTGGCATGCCGCCCACCATAGCATATTCCATTAATTTTTCTCGCAAAACCGGATATGCCCAGCTCGGGAAGGGAATCGTATCCAGTAGTTCCAGCAGCTGATCCTGAGCTGCTGCATGCAGATACTCATCGAAGTTGCAGGGATGCATCCACATATATTCCACCCTGCCTACCGGGATTTCCAATCTATTGCGTTTCAGATAGATATCCAATAGCGAACCAGCTGCAATTACGAACAATTCAGGCATCTTTTCATAGAAGTATCGGAGGCTGAGCAGCGCTTGGGGCGAATGTTGAATCTCATCGATAAAGAGTAAGACGCGCTTACCAGGAGTCTGAACACCTTTCTTCAACAAAATGAGGTTATAAAGTGAGGATACATCTGTGCCATCAATGAAGATATCGCGATCTGCGGGTGTTTCCAGATTGAGTTCGATAAAACAGTCAAACTCTTGCCCGAAGATCCGAATTGCCGTTGTTTTGCCCACTTGCCGGGCTCCACGCAAAACCAAGGACTTCCGATAAGGGCTTTCTGCCCACTTTCTCAGTTCATCAATAATGTGCCGTTTGAACATCTCGTGCTCCTTATTCGCAATTGATTCAAATAAATAAAGATATCAGATCATGTCAAGGTAATTCTCGGCACAAAGTCATCGAAAAGCAAGGGTGTTTTGGCGACAAAGTCATCGAAAGTCAAGGGTATTTTTTTCTACAGGGGTATGAGATAGAAGGATGGAGGGCTGTTTTTTGTGGCTTCTTGAGAGAACAGAGCTTGGTGTCTGCATTGCTCTTGTGGAGCTGTTAGAAGAGAAGTGCGGTAATCATCGTAGCATCGGAATGCTGGGTTACGATTGTCATCCATGTCACCATTTCGGGGACTCAATTCCCCAAATTATGCTAAATTTGGGGAGTGGAGTCCCCGAATATCACATTTTTTCTTGACCAAGGCGAAGCTATTCTGTTTGATGCAGGCTTTGTCAGCACTCAGGGTAGCGCTCTCATTCAGCGCCACCAGAAGCAATGTCATCCTGATGTCTATCATTGAATTATACGACAAGATGTCGCACCCACATCAGGGTGGCAAAATCCGGTTGCCACAAAGGCCGGAGGCCATATCAGAACAGCTGCTTATGTCAAGCTGGAGCTTGGCAACCCATATCCTCCCTCGGAGTTGTAAGCGCTATTCCATTTCACTGAAGGCAAGCCATCTACGTTCATCTGCTAATCTCATTTCGGAGCCATGGGTGTCGAGCGCTTTCGACTTCGAGCAGCGAGAGTGCAGATCACCCTTTCATTGTTCCTCGATCCCGCTGCTCTAAGTCCATGCTGCCCAGAGTTTTCGTGCTTGCTATGGTTTATCGTAATCCTCAAGTTTTGTAGGCATTCAGACCATCATTAGCAGCATGAACTCAGAGGGAGGCGCCCATCTCGTTGCGCAGCAAGCTATCTCGCGCGAAGCGCTTGTGGTGGCAAAATCTCCAGTTTCGCTTTTTCGGCCAGATACCAGGCATCCAGATGGCGGGTTTGCGCTTCTTGCAGAGCTTCTTCCAGCACTTTAGCTTTATGCAGTTCCCAGTCCTGAGGGTAGCGCAGTTCGCGTTTGGAAACTTTGGCCAGATAGTACATTCCGGTATTTTCGATCAAAGCGGTAAACTCCCCTTCCGGAGTGCTGAGAATCGCCCGGTTCAAGGCCTCCACTTTACCGATGGGAGGATATGAACTCTCCAGGGTGATCCCGCTTTGTTCCACCACGCGGATGCTATCCCGCCTTGCTGCTTCCAAATACTCGCCTGGCTTGTACTTACGGATAAAATCCTGCACATATTCCCGATTCACGCGCATGCGTTTTAATGAATTTGCCCGATGCTGAAGGATGGGTTCCTGAGCCCGAAAATCCTCGTAATAAGTATCCATACTGCGCGCCACTTCGCAGACAAAGATGTCGCCCATCATGCCCCGATGCGGTTCAAACAGGCTTCCCACATCATGGGCGAAGGCCATCGCGATCAAAGCCGGTTCCCGTCCGATGCCTCTGATGAAAGGATCGGTTTCTGAAAAGGGCTGACTCTCGGCCAGCTCCATTCCCAGCTGTTTTGCCGCTTCCACCAGGCCAATCTTCCTGGCCAGATCATGGAGTTTTCGGCTATCTTCAGCAGCTTTTTGCTGGGCTTCGTCGCTGGCAGTGGCCCTGGAGGTGGGGCCGCTAAAGCGGACGTAGTAAAGGCTACGGCCATTTTGGCGCTTGAGCTCGCTATCTTTGATCTCCTCATAGAGAGCCCACACGTCTTCTTCCAAGGCCACAATGTCCTTAAAACGGGTATAATCAAAGTGCAGAATCGTGGCATCAGCAGTTTGCCCACCTTTGAGCCAGGCCGCGCGCAGGCTATCTTCATTAACCGTGGCTTCAGCCCTGATGCTCTCCAGCAGCTTGCGATAACTGAACATATCCCTGGAAAAATCCATCACTTCTTGTTTGAAGGCCGGACGCTCGCGTAATGCTTGCTCATATTTCTTTTGATCAAAGCGGCCATCGGTCTGCAAATCCGGAATCTGTCTTACGCCCATGGGTGGATTGCGGCGAATCTCTTCGTCCAGATCCTGGATTCGCACTGTCACCTTGCCATCCGACACAGCTTTGCTATAGACGTACATGGCGATCAATTCTTCGAAGTACTGCTCATACAAAGCCAGAGAATCTGCCTTGGTGAGAGTGTAGGGAATGTGTTTATACTCCAGATAAGCACTGAAGCCCTCGGCCAGCTCCGCCTCACTATAACTACGCGTACCGATTCGGGCAGCCGTCTCGCCTTGAAACGAAGGACAGGCTCCCGATCAGCAGCAACAGGACAATCAGATATCTATGCATAAGCGTTTTTTAACTCCTCAATGTATATACAAAACCAGTGCACAGAATCCTGCAATGGTGTCAAGGCTCTTGCTGTTTGCTTATCCAACAAAGAGGAAAGAGAAAAGAGAGTTGAGTCCCAAATGTTGGTGTAAATTCCAACTCATTGTTTCTCAGGTTAGTTGAGGACATATAATGTTCCTCAGTTCTTACACGCTATATACAGTCTATCGACCAATTGCATTGTTTCCCGCCTGCTATTTCTTGTCAACATCAATTTTCACAATGACCTTGCTGCGACGGGCTGAAGCCCTGTGGAGGAGGCGTAGCCGACGGAACAGGGCTTCAGCCCGTCGCGCATCGACTCCACCACTATGGGTTTCTTTCGGTGATCTTTGATCCTTTCTAATGGTTCTGTTAGGTATATCTTTCCGCTTGTCCAATCCTCTGAATATCCTTGCAGGATAGCTCCAAAGAGACGTACACAGCTATCCTCATTAGGGAATATCCGGATGCATTTCTCACGGCGTCTAAGTTCCTCATTGAGACGCTCCAAAGGATTGGTGCTTTTTTATCTTGCTCCAATGTGAGGGTGGAAACTCCAGATATACTGATATTTCATGGAAAGTGCTATCCAGCCAATCCAGAAGTTTATCCTTTCCCTTGGCTTGAGCTGTATTGATAAGCTCTTTCCATGCCAGTTCAAAAGAATCTACGGTTCTGGAACCCACCAAATCCTTCATCAAGGGCAACAACCACTGCAGGTCAGCCTTGGATACTTTGCTCTGGGCATTGCGCATCCAGTGGACGATGCAGCGTTGCCTTTGCTGTCCTGGGAAACACTCTTCTATTGCTTTGATTAGTCCATCATGCTCATCACTGATCCAGAGTTCACTTCGTTCTAAACCACGTGCTTTCAACTGCCGCAGAAAGTCCTTCCAGTTATGGTAGCTCTCTTTATTGCCCAATTGGAGTCCCAGTACGTCACGATGTCCATCTTCTTTGAGTCCGATGGCTATCAGGACTGCCGTTGATACAACCCCCACGCTCGGTTCTGATCTTGGTGTAGATCGCATCCAGCCAGATATAGGCATAACGCTGATCAAGCTTTCTGGTTCTCCAAATCTGCACTTCTTCATCTATCTGGGAGGCACATCTGCTCACAAAGCTACGGTCTATGTTTTCCAGACCCAAATCAACAAAAAGATTGTTCATCTTGCGGGTCGAAACACCATTGATATAGGCCTCGCTTACGATACTGATCAGAGCCCTGTCCACTCTTTGATAATGCTCCAAAATGGAGGGATAGAAACTACCCCTCCTCAACTTGGGGATGCTTACATCTATAGGACCTATCCCAGTACTGAGAGGTTCTTTGCGCTCTCTGTACCCATTTCGATAGTTTGTCCTGGCATCTGAACGCTGATAGGGGTCAGCTCCAAGTATCATACTTACTTCCTCTTCCACAATCTTTTGTATGCTGTGTCCCAGCACCTTAACAAAGTCTCCTGGAATTACTGACTGAATTAGCTTGACCAATTCGGCTTTCTCATCTTTCTTTCGCTTTGGTTGAGTCATGATCTTCTCCTTGTCTTGTGGATTTTATGTCAAAACCATCAAAACAAAGAGCGGGATCCGGCTCAACCTTTTTCTTCATCAGGCTTTCACCAATTTACACCAACCTTTGAGACACTACCAATGTATCCAGGCTGTTCTATGAGAAGAAGCATCTGGTTTCGGACATCAAGCTCAAGGTGAAGAAGGGTGAGCGCATCCTGATCGTGGGCGCTACCGGCAGCGGAAAAAGCTCGCTGCTGAATGCT
>JAJOKA010000051.1 GCA_021206555.1 Candidatus Cloacimonadota bacterium
TCTCAGCTGAGCCTTAAGTTTGATCTCTTCTACTTCCAGAATAACTTGCCGGATGTCATCGTCTTTCATGATAAACTCCTTGTGTTTAGATTGGAGCCATTATCTAGACAAGCGTAGGTATGTCAAGTATAATCTTTATGAATTACGTAAAATGTCCAAACTCCAGGCGAGGGGTGTAAACTCCTCGTTACGCATTGTAAAGAAGTGATTTAGCCCCGAAGGGGCGACACAATGGATCATCTCTGGATGGTTCCCAACAATTTGCGGATGGATATGGGTATTTGTGTCGCCCATAAAGGGCTTATTCGGTGGGTGTGCCGCATCACGAGGGGTTCCGCTTCGCTCCACACCCTCGCTATATTATGTCGCCCTCCGGGCTTTTCGTGGCATCGGAATGCTTTATAACTTCAAGATTCATCGGCTAACCTGAATCTTTCAAGCGGCATTAACTCCAAAGGAGACTCCCTCGGAGTTGAAAGCGCTATCCCAATTTCGTGAAGCCAAGCCAACTCCGCTTATCTCCCAATCCACATCGGAGCTGATAATGTCCGGCGCTTTCGACTTCGAGCAGCGTGCATGCCTTCCACCCTTGGACTTCGTAGCGAAGCGGAGGAGTTCAAGCAGCGTGCATGCCTTCCACCCTTGGACTTCGTAGCGAAGCGCAGGAGTTCAAGCAGCGAGCATACCTTCTCTCTGTTCTCTGTTCTCTGTTCACCCTTCACTTCCCCCATTCCCGCTGTTTGAAGTCAATGCCGCCCAAAGATTGAGGGCTACTATGAACTGAGCTGTAGCTTCAGGATTCATCGGCAAACCTGAATCAATCAAGCGGCATTAACTCCAAAGGTGGACACCCTTTCACCCTTGGACTTCGTAGCGAAGCGAAGGAGTTCAAGCAGCGAGCATGCCTTATAAGTCCCATCGGGACGGCACACGAATCGCATGAGCCACCCCTGGTTATCAATCAGCCCTTATTGAGATACGCTCATGATACGGTCATGATGTGGTGATTATCATGAGCGTATCATGAGCGTATCATGACCGTATCTAAATGGCGACTTGGCAAGGGAAGAGTGACAAAGGGTGAAGTGTGATCAGACCTTTCCATTCCACCTTTCCATTCCCGCTGCTGGAAGTCGAAAGCGCTGAAAACATGGAGTTCCTATGCGATATTTGGAGATGGGCATTAGCTGGATTGGCTTTACGAAATTGGGATAGCGCTTACGACTCCCAGGGAGGCAAATTGAAAACCTTGATACAGCCAAAGATCATGCAGATCATGAATATCATGGGGATCAGTTTCCATTTGACCCGTCATAAACAAGCTGGACATTTTGGCTCAGCAGGGAGTGTTGATTGACTTCAGTCTTTAGCCAGAATTGATTGGTGAGCAAGTACACGGTCTTGAGTATTATACAGTATGTTGAAGTCTGGCACGAATGAACTCATAGCGTTTTCTGAGTTGCTCAGTCCGAAGAGATTTGATCAGTTCGTCACTCAACAAGAGCTTGATCCGATCATGGGGAAGCAAATCCATCACATGATACCAGGGCAATGATTCCAGCAGCTTCCTCAACATGCGATATTGATCATAATGTCCGGCATTGGCACACACTGTCAGCCACGTTTTTCATATAGACAAACAGGGCATCGCCAAGGATGCCCTGTTCTGGTATCGATATTCTGGTTTATTTGATGGCTTGAATGAGCGCTTTTGTGGCTTGCTCGATCTCGGAATCAAGGTTTTTGAACATTTGGCAGCAGATATAACCGGGCAAGACTTTGGCTCCTTTGGTGGCAAGCTCTCTTTGCATATAGCGCAGAGCGGCAGACCCGCCCATCCATTTAAAGGGAAAACCCATCGTGGCAAAGGGGATGGCCTTTTTGCCGCTCAGCGTTCCCATTTCTGAGATCGCGGCAATGATCACCGGAGAAGGGCCAAAGGCCCAGACCGGTCCCCCAAAGAGGATCAGGTCAAACGCGGCAGGATCAGGCAAATTGGTAAATGCAATATCCTGATGGGATTTCACATGCGCTTGCTTCACCGGATTTACCGTTTGCAGCTTGATGCTGTTCACCGTGTGTCCGGCCAGCATCAAGGCATCAGCCAGAGCATTGGCAAAACGCTCGGTATTGCCGGTTTGAGAGTGATAGATGAGCGCTATTTCCATCGCAGCATATCCGCTGTGGGCTCAGAATTATCATCCCGTTTCCAGCGATCGTCGATGCGAGTTCTCACCGGGGAGTTTTCCTTGAAATAGTGCACGATGGCATCGCGCAGATTGATCTGATGGTAGGTGATGTTTTTCTTCCGGAACCTGCATCAAAAGATTCAGTCCGGCATTTCCCTGCATCAGGAAGTCTGTGGTAACCACGGTGTAAATCTTGTTCGGATCCCAAGGTTGGCCGCCGATCTTGAGGCTGGTTACGCGGTCAAAATTTGGACGTTTCTTGGAATAGACCACGTTGGCTCCGGCCACGATCAATCCGGCTCTTCCACCTTCCACGCGGGTTTCGATGATGCGACGTAGAAACTCTCCATCGCAGGTGAAACTCACCACCATATTATCAAAGGGCATCACGTCGAAGATATGGCGATAGGTGACGGGACCGCTCTTGATTTCAGCGCGTACGCCACCCAGATTGAGGAAGGAAAATCTGCCCCCATCTGACTTCATGGCTTCCACGATGGTATTTCCCATGGGGGATTGAGCATCCACATTTGTACGCGAAAGGTGCACTCCGGCATAGCCGACGATCTCATCCATGCCTTCTTCGGCTATGGCTACCTGAGCTTCGATCATTTCCATAGCCTCAGGATCCGGGATGAACTGATCCTCGAAAAGAGTGATCATGCTGCCTTCACGGATAGCAGGGCTTTCGTAGCCGGTGACTGTCTTGGTTTCAGGATCAATGGTAAGGGTAATCAGGCCAAGGTTTGAACCATAGGCATAGCCTTGAATCACCATCGTGTGGGTTACGGGATCAATCCAGGGTTTGGGAACGCCACGGTGCATGTGGCCACCGATGAGAAGATCGATGCCTTCCACTTCACGGGCGATTTCCTGCGCGTCCCAGCCCCAATGAGCAGTACGTCTTTCATTGCGGCGATTACCCTGGGCATCATAGCGGCTGAGGAAGGTGGATTCCACATCATAAGGCAGGCCGGCGTGGCCAACCACGATCAGGATATCGACCTTTTCTTCTTCCCGCAGGATCTTCACATATTTGGTAACGCTTCCCTTTTCATCCAGAAACTTGATGTGTTTGATGTTCTCAGGGAAGCTCATCTTTTCAGTATCGGTGGTGGTGAATCCCCAAAATACCGATTCGCATGCCCATACGCTCAAGGATTATATAAGGTACAGCATAATGAGGAACCTTGCCGGTGCGTTCATCGATCACATTACATGTAAGAATCGGGAATTCAGCCAGTTCGAGTGTGCTGATCAAATCATCCTGCAGGATGTCAAATTCATGATTACCAATGGTCATGGCATCATAGCCGATGTAATTCATGAAATCGATAACTGCCCGACCCTGGGTTACGGTTCCCACCGGGCGTCCCTGAAAGAAATCTCCGGCATCAACCAATATGGATTGACGTCTGGGAGATTGCCAGGAACGAATCTGCTTAATAAGCGTAGCAGCCGAAGCACCCCCACCCAATTGGGGCGGGAACTCCGGATTCATGAAGGTCGCCTGAGCACGGTCTATCCCACCATGACGTCATTTGACCAAATCACATCCAGGCGCAAATCTTCCGCAGCAGCCAGGCTCAGTGCCAAGAGCAGCACTGCCAGTATTAAGTATCTATGCATAGCAACCCCTTGTGCTTTACCAGCCTATGGAAAGGCCGGCATTGAGGGTGATGTAGTTTTCTTTTACCTTGTCGGGATTATCCCAACCGCGGTTTTGAAGGTTGATGTAGGAATTAGGCCACAGCACATAGCTGTTTGATCCGGTATATATCTTGTCGTTGTAATAAGCGTCACCAAAGAGATCCAGAGCCTGGTAGTCTCTCCAGGCATAGCCAAAGCCCAGATCCAAAGTAATGTTCTTGACTAGTTGCACTGCGGAGCCGGCGGTGATCATGGGCGTAAGCACTTTGCTGACCTTGATCAAGGTGATGGGATCCCCTTCGGAGTTCATGCCGGCTTCGGTATCGTAGAAAAAGCTATTTACAGCCTGGAAACCAAGTCTCAAAGGCATGCGATGCGTGATGTGATGCTCCACTCCGGCATAGAAATTGTAGGCGGGATCAAAGGCATCCATCACGTCTTGATAGTTCACTATCTCGAAATCCATATTAAACTGAGTGCGCATGATGTTTCTGGGGAAATAAGCGAAGCCGATCTTGAGCTCGGAAGGCATGTCCCAATCTCCATCCAGGACTACCAGGGTGCTGTCCATAGGTGTGTTGCGATAGGCATCTCTGCGTTTCATGTCGGTGCCGGTGATATCCAGAGCGGTCTTGGGAGTATAGGTGGCGGCCAGGCCAAAGCGAGGGCCGATGCGCATGGAAGTTCCGATCTTCATCTGGGTGCCGGAGAGTTCCCACTCTGCAAGTCTTTCGTATTCAGGCAGAACGACGCCTTCGGCTACTTGATCAAGCGCCCATTGAGACCACTTGATGGTGGTTTCCTGGCTCACGTCGGCATTCATCAGACCCAGATCAAAACCAAGATTGAAATCCATATAGTCGCCCAGAGCATAGGCAGCGCTGAACACAAAGCCGGTCTTATTCAGGTTTCCGGTTTGTTCGATGTCGTTTTGGGCGATCTTTTCCGGATAGCCGTCATTATCGGTATTGCGGTTGTTGCGGATCTCTTCACGATAGTTACCTTCAAAGCTGGCAAATGGACGGTGATAGACGCCCAGGCCGACTCCGAGATTATCAAAGCGCATGGCTCCGAATCCGGCACCGGCAAAATTGGTATAGGCATTGATATTTGAGGCATACACCGCGTCATCAATGTAGCTGTCGAAGGAGTTGTACAGCGGAATCATCCGCACGTCTTCCGCGCGAGTGATCACAGTATTCATCTGCAAGGCGGCAAAGCGCTTCATCAGGGTGAGATTGGCGGGGTTTTCACTGATGCCAAAAGCCCGGGCATCGTTGTAAAGCCCTGCAGAACCCATGGCAAAGCTGCGAGCATCCATCGAGCCATAGCGGTTGCCCATGTAGGTATCAGTAATGCTCCAGGCACTGAGCGATGAAGCAAGCAACACAAGGATAAGGACGGTCATTGATTTATTTGATAACATGTTTCCTCCACGTTAGAAGCGGTAATCAAGGGAAAGACGAATGGTGTTTTCACTGTGTTCCACTCGCTCAAAATATCTTAGCTGATCAGCCAGGTTGCTGTGGTTGGGGTCATTGTTCTGACGGATACGCAGCTCTTTATCCTGGTAGGTTTTATTGCGGAACTTGATGTTCATATACATATTGTTTGAGATGCGGCTGGAGATGGCAACCCATGCTTTGGCACCTTTTTCACCCATGAAGTCGATCTCCATATCTTCCCAATCCCAATGCGAGATGCCGTGGCCATACCAGAAGATGAAGGAGCCTTGCAGCTTCAGGGATTCGGAGAAGTTGTGGGTGTAATTTACTCCGATGTAGTCACCGGTCATCAGAGTCATAGCAGCTGCCATGGAGTTGTTACCCCCTACTGCGGGATTGGTAAGCGAGGTATAGGGAGGGCTCAGAACTGTGTTGTAACGGTATTCCAGCTCCAGGAAATCCCGGTTGGAAAGGAAGGTTCTGATCGCCATCGTGTATTCATTGGTCTTGGATACTCCGCGTTCAGCCTGGTCGTCATAGCGGTTCACCTGATTCTTGTAACGCAGACGCATGGCCAGCTGATACAAGGGTCGGAATTCCAGTTCGCTTTGGAATCTGGCAGTTCTGCGACCATCAGAGAGCCTTTCCCAAAGATCCAGATAGCTGCGACCCACCGTGAAGTGATTGTTAAACTTGTATCTGGTCTCAAAATACACTCCGCGTTCCGGCTGGCTCTGATTGCTGTTTTGGAAGATATCCGAGATGGTGGGATTGGTGAGCGCGTAGATGTTTTTCTCAAAGATGGTATCATCAAAGCGCTCGTGTTCAGAGAAGCTGCTGCTATAGGGATTTTCAAAATCCACATCGTAATTGCGGAAAAGAGTGAGGAAATAAAGGTTTTCGAACTGGGTGTGAGCGCTCACCAGATAGGCTTTGGGATCATCGCCCAGCTTGAAATCCTCACCATCCACGGTGAGCTCTGCGTATTCGCCTTGCAATGACGTATTGCCGATTACGGCACCGCCATCAAAACCCAATACTCTGCGATAGTTTCTGCTGTAGGTATCGGTCTGGGTGCTGTACATATTGGAGATCTCGGAATTCAGGGTCTTCTGCAGTTTCGTATAGTAATATGAATCGCGGATTACCAGGGGCAAAAGGTTGTTGTAATCCGGCACCACCAGATGCGCGTTGTCATAGATGGCAGTGTAGGTGGTGAAGCCAAGCCTGGTGCCGATGATGGGGCTCACCTGCAAGTGCGTGCCCCACAGCTTCTCCCGCATGGCATCCGTGCGAGTGCCCAGATTGATATAGGGCATGGCAAAGGGGACATAGCTTTGGCCCGGGCCGGGGGTGGGGTTCAACACATCGTTGAAGTGTTGCTCGGCGGCGATCATGCGATTGTTGTCATAAGCCAAAGTGGGATTTACATAGCTGAAAAGTTTGCGTTTATCGCCCACAACTGTGCTACCGTCATCATAGGTATAGCGCCGGATGTTGTTTTCGATGTAATACTGACCGTTTTCATCGCTAAAGACATCGTTGCCAAAGCGATCCCGCATCACGTATGAGCCATCGGGATTGATGTAGGCCAAAGCGTCTTTATCATCCTGAGAGACAAAGAATGAAGCGCCGAACTTCGGATTGGATACTTCCACCGCAGCACCTTTAAGGGCATATTGCTGGGTGCGTGAGAGATCAGGAGTGATGCCCATGATGCGCTTGCTGAAACCAAAACCGGTCTTGCGGGCGCTATAGAAATCAGTATTTTCCATCACCAGGCCTTCGCCATAGGTGGCGCGATAATGGCCTAAGTATAGCTTGAGCTTGGTGTTATCCAAAAACGGCAGATCCGTATTTTCATATCCGGCATAGTATTTGCTGCCATCCAGGAACTCTTTGGTATTCATGTCCTGCCAGCCGGGATGGGCTTTGGCGGAGCTATTCATGATGCCGAACTTATAATTGTTCCCATAGCGCATCCTCAGCTTCACCATCATATCGGGATCAATGCGATCCAGATCAAAGTATCCCCAATAGGAATTGCGTTTTATCGTGCGGGGCTGTCACCCAGGAATTGCCGAAGGTCTTGGGCACCACAGATTCATGCAGCATATCATATTGCCCTTCTTCGAAGTAGCTGGTCTTATATTGGAATTGCGCGTCCATCATCAGACGATCACGAACCGGAGATTCCCGATAATAAACATAGTTTCTCAGATTTGTATAGCCGTAATGAGAAAGGCCCATGGTGTTTCGCAAATCTCTGTTATCCGAAATGGTGTCACCCTGGCTACTCTGCGCAGGATAGCTACCGCGTCGATCGCGGACACATTGGGCAGACTGATCAGATCATCAAAATGCATGCGGTTGACGTTTTGCGGAGTCATCAAGAAGTCCTGCCAAACGTCCGCCATACCTTCCGATGCGCCTTCATTGCTGTCCATGCGTTCCAATAAATAACGAATCTCTTCTCTGCGCGCGGCAACCTCATCGGTCTCTGTCACCAATGAAACTACGACCAGAGGCCTGAGTCTGTTCATAGTTCGTTGATCAATGGAGGGGATATCCCTGAGATCAAAGATGCTGACGAACTTATGGACAAACAGCCGGTATTCATAAATATCCCGCGCCTGCCCTTCCGTGATCGGAAGCTGCATCATTTCACTGAGGGTGGCCGTGTTCAGATCCACCTTGGCGGCGAGAAACCCTATACAAAATAGGGTAAAGAGCATCAAAATGAGCTTTTTCATCGCGTTTCCTTATGCTATTATGCTGTTAATCTACTATCTATCTAAGCAAGATAAGTGCTTTTAACTCGAATGCACACTCTAAATACCCCTCAGAATCTGTAAAGAAGTTTTTTTGGGGGCGCTTGGACATCGCTGGCTTGCTTGCCACACCTGGGTCTCTCGGAACCCTCTTGCCCGGGACTCAAGAACTATCCGAGAGACTCCCCGGTGGCATAGCAGCCCGCGATGTGTTTTGGCCAGCATCAAGCTGTGGAATATTTTCCACAAGCATTGATAATGCTACACCTAAACGAATACTGTAGGCAATTGATCCTCAAATGTTTCGGAGCCATCACCCATCGCCTTTCATCCCTATCGTCAAGGGAAAGGAGTCTTAACCCCCAACACATTTTCACTCCGGAAAAACGCTAACTATGGCACAAAATATCCTCAGGTGCCATGTTGCGAAAGTTCGACAATAAAAATCAACATACCATGCTGCGTTTTTTTTACTTGACGGCTTAGTTCTGTTTTGCATATTTGGACTCAGGTGAGTATCTGGATAAGATCACCCGGCAGATCTTTAACCACACAGGAGTGGAGGATATATGCAAAAGAAGTATAAGCTAGTGTTTATGCTAACTCTATTGACCCTATGGTCAATGGGTGTAGGTGCGCAAAATGTGGAAGGCTTTGGTTCAATAAGTTCCGGTCAAGCATCCCGATCCCAAAGCAGGGATAATAGCCCGCCCGTGGCTCAATCCGTTATCATCAACAACCCTCTCCACGCGAAGCTGGGGCAAACATTGAGAGGCACCTATGAGTATTATGATGCAGATAGTGATCTGGAAAGCGGGACAAGCTATCAGTGGTATCGGTCTGGCAGCGAGAATGCTGATGGTACTTATAATCCGATTAGCGGAGCAATAGCAAAAGAATACACAGTAACCGGAGATGAATTTAGGGCGGTTCTTAAAGTTTGCA
>JAJOKA010000055.1 GCA_021206555.1 Candidatus Cloacimonadota bacterium
CTCTTTTTGGAAGTAGTACTTGCTGAAATCCAAAATACGGCAAACGGGGGGATCGATATTGGGGGGAAATCTCCACCCAGATCCAGCTCCGCTTCTTCGGCTCTGCGCAGTGCTTCACGCAGGGATACTACACCGATCTGCTTGCCATCAGAACCGATCAGGCGAACTTTATCCGCTGAGATCTGATGGTTAATTCTTTCTTTCGGCACGACTTCTTTGGTCCTTGCCTTGCCACGCTTAATCCGGATTATAAGAACCTCCTTCTTACCGGGTTAAAATGAAGCAGGCGAAGAATTCGTATTTCGAAAACTCCGCCTGCTTCACAGTAATATATGTACTTGTATCTTTCTGTATCATCAGGCCTTACACACACTCAGGCAGTAAGGCAGAAGCAAGCGGCTTCATTTTGTGTCATAATTTCACGAAGCAGGATTGTGTCAATGCTTTTCTCATTCTCTGTCTTCAGTTTGCCTCGGGCTTGGCTCCGGTTTACCCCATAATCCCCCCATGTCATGAGGAGAATATGAGCTAAAGTGGAGCCAAGCGTAAGCTGTTCTACCGGGCATGCATATAGAAAAAGGTATGAGGCGCTGATGAGACGCCTCATAATGTGCGATGTTTTCTTACTATGTTATCGTTGCTTATTCAGAGCTCATTACTCTGCCGTGATTTTGAAAAATGCTTTGGCTTCGGTTTGATCCAGAATGTAGCTCGTTCCGTCAATGCTATCGAGAAGAAGGTAGCCGGCTTCAGGATCGTTTGACTTATAGATGTGATACATTGAGGCTCCGGGCAGAGCTTCCCAGCTGAGGACAGGGAATCCGCTCAGAGGATCAAGGGCGATGGCAGGTTCCGGACTTGGCAGAACCTGTGCGGGAATTCCAACTCGGAAATTATTAACCATAAAGTCATTATCATCGTTTGATATAGTTGAACCAGCGAAGATGGCAACGCGAATCCGTCCGGTATGCCCCGCGAGGGGAATTGAAACGCGCTGTCCTGTAACCGGGATGTCATTCAGCACATATTCTGAGCCTGCGTTATTGTATTCTCGAACGATATTGGCGGTGCTCCAGCTAAAGCCGTCTCCGATCAAAATGGCAAATTGGTCATCGGGGTTGGTATAATTGGGTGGAGTGCCATCAGGGCTTTGGTTGTAGCGAAGGATGGCGACATCAAACTCAAGGGCGTAATCATCAGAGGGGATATTGAGCATTGGCGAAATCAAGTAACCGGATATCGGCCCCCAGATATTGATCCTGGCAGCTTTATCCGTAGATGGTATGTTTAACCAATCATCTGCTGCCATTGGCTGGAGGTAGGCCCCCCAAGCACAATGGGGTCCACCAACTGCCCTGAATGGTGAGTCCAGCCTGTAGGGGGGAATGTTCCGTCAAAATCTTCGAGATGGGGAAATTCCACGATTGAAGGATCCGGCAGTGTGGTGAAAGTCCACACAGGGCAATCAAAAGCCGGGCCAAACTCGTTGAAGGGTACTATCCTCCAGTAATACTCCGTGCCATACTCCAGATAATCCTCAGGAGTGAAACTATTGGTTGTCAGCAGTTGCGCTGAGACGATGTTTGATGGTGGATTGTCTGATCCCAGCCACAGTCTGTAACCGGTGGGAGAGCCACCGCCATGATTCCAGCGCAAGGAAGTATTGATCGCGACATCAGTGGCTGCATGGGTGGGAGTAACAGCCACAGCCGGATTGGGAGCTTCTGTAGCAGGCGTTATAAACCAGATATTGGGGCGTCGATCTCTTCTACGAGAACCATTTGTGGTTGGGAAGCTACTGCTGGATCCGGTATGCTGAACCGCAGTATAGTTTTCGGTTGAGGTATAGCGGAAATTGGGGAGGTCCTGCCAATCTACTGCCATCGCGGTTTTCCCACAAAATCTCAATGCCCCACTGGGGATCGTAGTTATAGGGAGTATCAAGCGTGATTTCTACCCACCCCGGACCATTCCAGGTGACGGAACCGGTGAAGACATGCGCAAAACTGGCCGTACCCGGATAGTTAACGTTTGTGCTCACATATTCATAGTCATACCATGCCCGCATATAGACCCTTTGGTCATCTGTTACGTAGCCGCTCAGGTTGTTGCCAAGCTCAAAAGCAATCTTGGTTATTGGTTGAACTGTAGTGAATCCTGACGCTTGCATTTCTGCTGCGGAGTAGAAGAATTTACTCCAGTTGTAATTGACATAACCGTATAGAGGCACATAGTTTTGCGTGCTTGTGCCGGTGCCAATAATATAGTCTCCAGCATTGAGCAGACCAAGGCTCAGGAGCAGACCAAGGATGAGGATCAGAGTTTTGTTCATGATTATCTCCCTTTGTTATTTGATCAAAGTTAGTTTACGGTTGACGCGCGTGTCATTTGCTTCCATGCGCAGATAATAAACACCACTGGCCACAGTCTGGCCTTTGTCATCTTTGCCATCCCATACGATGCTGTGTTTACCTGCAGTTCTGGCTTCATGCAAGGGACGCGTACTTTTTTGGCCACGGATGTTATAGACATTCATATCTACCAGATCATTACTACTCAGAGTGAAACTGATAGTAGTGGTGGGGTTGAAAGGATTGGGATAGATGCTGTCGATCCCGCTTAGTAGGTGTGGACTTTGAGAATCTGAGTTTGTTACCGGACTGATATTCCACCAGCTCATCAGGTCACTAATCCATTCAGCGCGAGCAGCACTGCTGGTAAGCTGTGAAAAATCGAAGCTGAAGTACATGGTTCTAAATGAAGGAGTTTCCACGGTGGTAGCGGCCACTCCGTGATACAGGTAGGCCTGACCATTAAAAGGACCATCCTCAAAGGCATAAACGTAGTTTGCGCCTATCTCCGGATAGGGAACATCATCATAGTAGGGATCTCCGGCAGCATTATTTGGGAAAATGCAATCAGGACTATTGGCGTATACGGCATATTCCACTCCCGGCGTTCCCACCTGTGTTCCCGGCAATGCCAGGATGGTTCCGTGTTCATAGCTGTAGCTGTTGGGGCCTCCCAGTCCGTTGGTTCCTCCGCCAAAGCCGGTGGCCACGTAGGAAGTTCTGAAGTATCCGGACATCATTCTACGGATATCACTGGAGTTTGGGTGAGCATGCTGGCTGCTGGCCAAACCATCAGATGAGAACCATAGATTTTTGGGAGATTGAACAGTACCCAGATCCAGATAATCCATCAGGACAGAAGCGAAATAATACATTTTGGGGCTAACTGAACCGGTGTTGGCATAAGCCAGCACGCCTTGGTATTGTGCCGGAATGCTGTAAACATCATACTCTTCCCAGTTATAAATATCGTAGGGGATGTTAAGCCAGTCAAACATGGCCTCATAAACCGGCAATTCGATGCGTTGATAATCCTGCGTTCCGCTATAGGCGATCAGCACCTGAGCAGCTCCGGTGGGCAAGATTTTGAAACTATAGTATTCAGTGGGGGCACTCAGGGGCAATCTGCTGAGATTCCCATGTTCGTCTTCAGCCTGAAAATAGTATTTGACTGTAGCCCCCAAGGGTAATCCCTCCAGGCTGAAGGTGTAATCCAATTGATCAATTGAAGCGGCATTGAGGCTTTGCCAGCCTAATCCATAATCATAATGAATTGTGCCGGAGACGATGGGAGACATATCCAGGATTGTAGCGCTCAAGTCCATATTCTGACTGAAAGTATTGCCCACAGCTTTGTGAGTAATAATCGGAGCTTGTTCGTCAGTGCCCCCATAGAAGAGAATGGCCAGATTGTCGTGCAAAAGGTTCCCGGCAGGTTCCACTCCGATGGTAAGTGCTGTTTTGCACGATTTCTCTCAAGTAGGTCAAACCGGTATTTGCCGCTGCGTTTTGGATGGCAATCGTGGCCGATAGTCCATTGTCATGAGGGATTGATGCCCCTGTCTGCCCGGTAGCAACAGTGTGATACTGCATTTTGATGTCGCCATTTTCGTGAAGGATCACCTGGAACTTGAGTGCAGGATCTCCACCTGTACCTGCATGAAACCGCACATTATGCCATTGAATCACGGCATAGCGATTTGGCGCTTCGCCAAAGCTTTGGAAATATACGTTACCGACTCCCTGATCCGCGTGAAGGTCGTCCCAATAAACGGCTATCAATCCCGGCATCTGAGCGTAACCGGGGATGGGATACATATAGTTAAACATATTGCCGTCGTTATTCCATCCTTGATTGGGATAGGGTGTGTACCAAGTGTTTGAGGCCAGCAGGATTTCACCGTTGATATCCACGTATGCGGTCGTATAGGCTGAGCCATAGAAGGGGAAATTGAAACCCAGAGGAATGGGCTCACTAAAGTTATCGTCTCCTGCCCAACTGGGAACTTCGTACATCACACTGGAAGTACCTGTTTCGCTGATATCTATCCAATCAAATTCCGGGCCCAAAGGATCGTTGCTATCCACAAAACGGTAACCAAAAGTATCCGGTCCGCCTGTGGTGATTCTTAACACCACTGCGCATGGATGGATATGCAGATTGTTGTCGATGAAATCATCCTGGCTCATAATCTGGAAGTGAAATGCGAAATTGCCTTCCTGGGTAGGAGTGAAGGGGTTGCCGAAAGTGATCTGCACAGTTTCCGCTGGACTGATATCAACCGTGGAGATGGCGGTATCGGTGTGGATCGCGGTTCCTTCAGGATTGTAAACGGTCAATTGAACTTCCACCTGATTGTTGTAGCTGCCCAAGCCCAGATTACCGATCTCTATCTGAGGGATCATCGGCAGATTCAGGTATTCTATGTTGCGGGGTGAGATCACGCTTTGCACATATAGATCTACATTCGGATCCGCTTCCACAACCACGGTAATGTCATCAGTAGCGGTCAGACTGTTCACATGATCCAGCAGAGTGAAGGTCACTTCTGTGCTGCCCACAAAATCAATGGAGGACATGCTGACTGTGAAGCCGTCGATTAAGATGTTCAGATCCGGGTTGGGACTCACCGATAAAGATGCTGCGTTGATGTCTGTACACACGACGTATTCCGAGAAATCCATGGTCAGAGTATTGCTGTGGAAAAACTTACGGTGGCTGGAAGATTCAGTTCCGGAGTCACGTTCAGAGGCTGTCCGATCTTCACATCATCCACCAGAATCCCATAACTTGTGCATTGCCAGAAGAAGGCCAGATAGATGTCAAGCCCGGCAAATTGGTCTAGCGCCAGACTTACTTCCTGATAGGTGGTGCCGATATTTTGCACGTGGATGAGTTGCTGCGTAAAATTTGCAGGCATAGCTCCGGTAGTGGAAGCAAATACTTTCAGGTTTTCAGTGCCAACCCAGGAACGGGTGAAGAACACCATGCTATCACCGGGATTTACGCTGATCTGGGGTGTGACCAGCCAATCAGCGTTCTGATTGGGCAGGTAGTTATCTACAAAAGCGGCGCGAGAGCCACTGTGCGCGTTCGCGTGATTCAGATTGCGCCATGTCATCCCGTCACCATCGTCATGGAATGTCCAGCCCGTGGGCAGGCTGGTGATACCTTCAAAGCCTTCATCTATTTGCCACTGCCCAAAGAGCAGGCCGGCAAGCAGCAGAAGAAGCATTGTGCCAATGATCTGTTTCATGGATACCTCGTTATTTGCTTATTATTTTGGGATTCTCGATTTGTAAGAACCACTCGCAACTGCCGGCTACTTCACCACCCAGAGAGCGGTTATCTCCCCAGTAAATGCTTACCAGTCCGCGTGATTTTTGTGTGAAAGACATGTCAATGTTAGCCAATGATACATTGGGGTTGGTGCCGATGCATACCAGGGCAATTTTGCGACCATCCAGCCCCCCAGTGATGATGGCTTTCGAGAGGATATGTTCATTTTCTTCTGCCTCAAAAGTCTTGATCTCGCCTCTTTCGATGGTCAAGCGTGGCTTCGTGATCCGATCTCCCAATGCGTAGGCATAATCTCCGGTCAGAGTGCCGGAAATGCTCTCTGAATGGGGCACCAGCAAGATCTCGCCTCCGGGATAGTTTATCACCGGGCTCTGATATGGGCTATTGCTGAAACTGCCACACTCGGCAAGAATGCGTTGCACCTGAAAGCGTAAAGTCCCATCTCCTGCCTGTAACTCCAGATACGAATTGTCAGTGTAGCTCTCGCAGATAGCAATGGTCTCGCGGCATAATTGATCGTAATCAATATCCAGTGCTTGCCAGAATTGCAGCTCGCTCTCAATCGCCTTTTCGGAAAGAGTATCGTTTAAGAGTCCCGGCATCATGCCCACCCGGATTTTCTTGCTTTGCAGGATCTGGTGGCTTTTTTGATAGTGATATTGTCGAAGCTTCAGTTTGTCAGGATCGGTCAGGGCAATATTCCGCACTTCACCATTGAGATTCAGATACACGTCATGCGCTTTGAGTAAACGGTTAAAATGCTCATAATCAGCAGTAAAAGCAGCCAGGGAGTACTCTTCATACTTGGCTTTGATCATCTCGGCATCCTGATAGAGCATGGTGCAACGGATATTCATTCTGCCGGCTTCGATAAGTATCTTTTCCACCAGTGCCAGATTGTATTTACCGGTTACGACCAAAAGTTTTTGCCGTGGCTTGAGCTTGAGAGAATCCCTTAGAATGCGAGCGGCTATATCTGTGAGATGCACTTTATACTCACCTCGAGAATGTGTTGATGATCCCCTCGCTGTTGATCATGCCATCACTCAGATGCTCACCCAAAGCAAAATCCAATACATAGTTCTTCGCCGTGGCGCGATAATAGACCTCTTTGCCGTTGCCGGGGTCACATTCTGCCAGTTCGATCAGCTCTTCCTCCAGCAGTTTGTTCAGATTGTAATGAATCTTCTGTTTGCTGACGCCAAACACCAGCGCGAGCTGCTGACAGGTAGCGGGACCGCAGATGAGCTCCTTGAGCATATCAAACTTGAGGGCATTGCCAAGTTCTTTCACCTGCGAGTGCTTCGAGATGATTTGAACGTTTTTAATCATTTTTATTCCTTTCCCTGAGCATTCTCCGGCTTGAGGGTCAATTCTCATAGCTCTGATATGCTCGATATCTAATTGATTTAGTTGATCTTACACAACATGGTACGAGTATCTACACCCAAGCGATATTGCAAGAACTTTTTTGACTATTATCGGACATCACTACCGATTATCCTTGCTGAAAGGGTCAGTGATCGTCGGAATGCACTCATTTTTTCAAGCAAGAAGAAAGGTGGCATTGAGGTTTATGGAAAATGAAAGAGAAAAGAGGACGCAAAGAGTTATGCGTTATGGGTTATGCGTTATGCGTTACAACACTTGAAAATCTGAAAAAATCCGCTCAATCCGCGTAATCTGCGTGCTAATCAAGCCAAGAGAACTGACAATCAGGCTGAGCGACGCCAACACCAGAAAACCTCAAAACTTCAAAACCCCCGCCACACTCATCCCATTCAGCCCAGCAGGGCCAGCAGTTTAGAAGTCATTTGCAGATTAAGTGCTGCGAAGACCTTGGCGGCAAGATCATGATCTTCTCTGAGGATGCGGATGAGCTCATGGTAGCAATAGCTGCTAACTTTCACTTCGCCCAGGGCCATCACGAAGGCAGTGCGATGAGTGGGCATCACAAAGTTCATCTCACCGATCAGGATGCCGGCTGGCAATCGGGTAATCTCGAGGGGTTTGCCATCTTCGCTTTCGATGTAAACCAGCACCTCTCCCTCATCGATGCAAAGGATGTCTCTGGTGCGTTCTCCGGCTGAGATAATAAGTTCTTGCGGCAGATAGCTGTGGCTATGCCTGGCGCATTCGATCTTGCGGATATCCTGCTCATTCAGATAGCGATATAGGGGGGTGGTCAGTATGCATCTTCATCATGATTCTTATGAGTCATTTGGGCGATTTTGAGGCAAAGGCTGTCGTTAAGGGCAGCCTGGATCTGAGCTCGGGGCTTTGGCTCAGGGATGTTTTCGATCACTTCGTAGGGGCAAAGCAGGATTTCCACCGGTCCTCCGGCTTTCAGATAGTAATCCGGAATATCGGAGCTAAAGAGCCCTGCTTCCAGATCAAGCTCACCGGGATAGACGTTTCCACCCTTGATCCCCGCTGCAGAATAGCGGCTTAGCCTACCGCTCTGCACGATCAATACAGCTGCCACGTCCCGAGGATAGATCACCTCTCCGGCTTTCAGGCTGCGCTTTTCACACAGTGACATCAGCTTAGCCATGTCCTCATCACTGAGATATTTGAACAAGTCATTGTCCTGATTGCGGATAAAGATATTCATATCAACCCCGGTTTAGCCTGAACAAGGCCACAAAATAGGTAAACGCGATGATCATCAGACTCACCATCGCGTCCATCAGTACAGTGGGTAGCTGATGACCAAACACCCGCATTTCATAGCTGAAGAAGGCATTGCTGTTTCTTTTACTATAGCGTCCCTGGCTGGTTATTCACCAAGGTGCTGCTCATTTGATTTTTGATACCTGCTCTCGGGATGGCTGTCCAGAAAGCGCTGATAATCCCTGGCCATGCTCAGGCTTAAATCCGCAGTCATCCTTCCTGTGCTAATCAACTCTTTTCGGCTCTTGCTATAGGCTTTCTGCTTGCGGCTGATCAGGTTGTGCCTGACGCTGCTCACCACCAAGCCCTCCACCAGCCAGCGGGAAGGGATCAGATGGCAAAACTCCGGGATATCAGCGGTTTTATTGATCCTCAGCAAGGGGTTCATTTTGGCAAATTCGATCACCACTCCACTGAACATAATCTGGGGGGATGATCACCAAAGGCAGGATGTTGATCACCGCTGAGCGGTCTTTGATCATTCCGGAAAACATCAGGCCCAGGCTATAGCCCGTCATTCCGGAAAGGATGTAAAAGATGATTTTAGGCCAAAAGAAAACC
The DNA here is from genome assembly GCA_021206555.1 of Candidatus Cloacimonadota bacterium. Lineage (GTDB taxonomy): Bacteria > Cloacimonadota > Cloacimonadia > Cloacimonadales > Cloacimonadaceae > UBA5456. The sequence continues at coordinate 8,887 of JAJOKA010000055.1, forward strand.
ACGATGGCCCAGCACCAGGGAGGATACCAGATAGAAGAGGAGCGCTTGCACACAGGTCATCAAAAAACAGCACCAGATGCTTGGAACTGAGCTGGC
>JAJOKA010000144.1 GCA_021206555.1 Candidatus Cloacimonadota bacterium
ACTAACCGGTTACTGCGTAACGATATCTGCGACGGCGCCGGATCTGCGAGGCTCGCACGAGCTGCTTTACAGCTCAAAACCCATACGTCAGATAGCGCGTGAATTTCAATTCGAATCTCAGGAAGCCTTCACCCGTGCTTTTAGCAGCATCAGCGGGATCAGCCCGGGAAATTTCGCAAGATGCTCTCGCAAGTATTTCTTTTCCCGCCTCTTAGCCTGGACAAAAGCTATCAACACTTAAGAAAAGGAGCAAAAATGATGAAACCCAGACTCGAAAAACTGGATGCCTTCCAGGTGGTAGGCGTTCACACCTTCGCATCACCCAGTGGCACTCTGCACAAACTGTGGGGAGACTTTATGCAGCGCTACGCCGAGATCAAAAAACGTGAAAGATACCTCCAAGGCCTATCAAGTGTGCGTTTTCGATCAGTCCAATCCCTCACAGGATGAATACACTTTCATCGCCGGTATGGAAGTATCAGAGATATCAGAAGTTCCAGAAGGGATGATGGCGCACGCGGTTTCTGCTGCTGAATACGCGGTCTTTGAACACCACGGCCTGATGGAGACAATGCACCAAAGCTACGAATATATCTTTGGGGTGTGGTTACCGGAAAATGGCTATCAGATGGCCGAAGCGGACTCCCTGGAAATCTACGACGAACGCTTCAAACCGGAAAGCCCGGATTCGATCTTCGAAATCTGGATCCCGGTGAAGAAGGCCTAAAGCAAAAAACCCAAGCGCGGACGGTGCACAGTCCGAGGCTTGGGGAATGCCGAAAAGGGAAAATGTTATTGACATCAGCTAAGCAAATAATATACGTGCTTCACTGAAATAATATGAGGTGCCAGTGAAGAAAAGTATCGTGATAATCATTGTCTTACTCGTGATCGGTCTGGCGATCATGGCCGAACGGCGCTATAAACCCTTCGTGGATAAGACGGCTTGCGTGGGTTGTCAGGATTGCGTGGAATCCTGTCCCGTCAAGGCCATTATGATCGTGGAAGAACGGGCAGAAATCGTTGACACACTATGCATTGAGTGCATGAATTGTGTCAAGACCTGTCCGCAGCAGGCCATCCGGACTCCGAAATGATCAAAGCTATCAGACAGATTCCGCTATCGCTATTGATCCTGCTCTTACTCAATGGCTTTTGCCTGCAAGCAATCCACGCAGGCGGAGTATTCCATTGATACATCAGCCTGTAATGGCTGTGGAGAATGCGTCCGGGTCTGCCCGCATGGCGCTATTTATTACGATGTAAATAACAAAGCCGTGATTGATCAGACCAAGTGTCAACAATGCGGAAAGTGTGTGCTGGCATGCCCAAACAACGCTATCTACTAATCCTGATCGGTGTCTGGCTGATCGGTGGACTATCCGCGCAAACCGGGTTTTCCCTGCAAAATGAACTGTTTTACTCCACATATGGTGAGCGGGACGGAATCTGGCAACAGCAAGTGCTGAGTATGGATGCTGTCACAGCGGGCAATACGCGGATATCCATGCGGAACGATCTATTGATCAATGGCAAAAACAGAGGCAGCCACAACCAGGGTTTTTATGATCGGTTCCGGCTTACCGGTTTGCACATGCAAGATAACTGGAGACTGGGAGCGGGCGCTGCTGCTACTATTTTCGGAGATCCGGATCAGCTTTCTATGTATCCCGAGTGGCAACCTTTGGCACTGCAGGAAAAGCGAAACCATGTGTCTGCCTACACGAGTTTTGGCAAAGATATATCCCGCTTTGAGATCGGTGGTCATCTCATGCTTAATACCCTTAGTATGGATACCTCTGAGTTCAGTTTCGAAGATTTCAGTTTCCAAAGTACCGGCAGGAAGAGCCTTACCGATTATCATGGCGGAGCAGTGCTAAAGGCAAAACTGGGCAAGGGGTTATCCCTTCTGGCGGGATTGGATCATCAGGATGGTGATCTCGACGCACCCCGGCTCTTTCGCATGACCGGAACAAAGCTGGGTATGGCGCATCAAACCAGGATTAACCGGCAATTCGCCATAGAATCTCAGCTGCTTTGGCAACACCGGGAAAGCACGGCTCTGCCCAGCTTCAAGAGCAACGTCTATGTCTCAGATTTGCGCTTGAGAATGAACCTCTGTCCAGAGCTGATTGGCTTTGTGCAATATACAAACCGGAGCTGCAGTGACAACCGGCTTTCGCAATTGTGGATGATCTCAAACTATCTTCGCGGTCAGCTGAAGTATAGCTTTTACTACGATGAGAGCGCGGCCAGCTATCTGAGCCTGGGAGCTCTGTATAGTCCCGAAAACGAAGCCGGATGCTATCGTTTGCAGATACTGATATCAAGGTGTATGGCCCCTGGTATGCCGGAGCGGGAATCAACCTGCGCACTGAAAGGCAACGAGATATCCATGGCAAACTCAGCTATCACATAGGTTCCACTACAGAGCTGAATCTACAATATCGCTATCGGAAAAACGAATTGGATAACTGGCGGATGAATTATGCCGGACTGGGCCTGAGCATGTATTACTAAAGG
>JAJOKA010000043.1 GCA_021206555.1 Candidatus Cloacimonadota bacterium
GATGTCGGCATAGCTATCTCCTGCATCAGATTCATCTGTCTCAGCCTGCAATTGATTCTTCAGTGATTGCGCAAGCCGATGGGCAAGATATCAAGCGCTACTGATTTTGGCAAGATAAATCCTCATCCCTCAGACAACTCGCATACCCCAGCTTCAGGCTGCGTCTCACGATGGCCACTGCCTCATGCTGTCCATCCCGCTCTGCTCTGGCAAAAAGGCGTTGGATCGCAGCGTAATGCCGTCTATAAGCCTTGCGCAGCTCATCGTCGCTATTCTTGATCGCGCCCCAGGGTTGGGTGCATTCCTTGCGGTAACGGATCAGCTGCTTGATCTCCTCGTCAAAGGGGCTGCTCTCATCTTCGTTACCAATGCTCTGCTCCTGCCTGTCCCTGAGATACTGCGCCTTCAGCTCGTTCAAACGGATCAAGCGCCGGTCAAGCTCCCGCAAAGTCTGCGCGTCCGTCAAAGGCATCCCCACGGGATGATAATACCCCTGCTCCGCTTCAGCAACCGTCATCTTACGCGTAAGCGCCAGCTCGATCACCGTGCTCAAGATCGGCCGGTTCGGGCACTCGCTCAATAGCGTGAGAATCTTGCTCCCCGCGTGACGGGGATAGCTCTGTGTGATCATCTCTATTGCATTGTCTATCATCTATCTATACCTCATAAATGTCATCGTATATATGCGCAGATATTGTCAAGCAGTTTCTGCCTTAGGATTGCAGACGTCTCGTCTGCACAAGCGACTGAGTTATAAAGAGTCACCCAAATTTGCAAGCAGCGATCACTTGGACAAAAAGGGATAAGTGCTTATATTGTGTAGAGATAGATAAGACTATCTTTAGAAATTTGCTTGCTCGGGTTTGGACGTTTTTGTGCGTGTTTGGATCACCGATAATTGCAAATTGAGCCGATTTCGGACTATTTATGGACTTTGGGGTTTCGCTCAGAATTTATCGAATTAAAAAAAGCCGCAACTGAAGTGACAAAACTCCGATCAGAAATGCATCGACCCCCTGATCCTCGTCTATAATCTGAACCTTGTAGTCTGAATTAAATGGTATTAAAACTATACGGTTATGCTCCGGATCGAGCTCCACTTTCTTAAGCGTGGCACCATCATCACATCTCACTGCACAGACTCTCTGATCAATATTTTCCCAGATTGCCTCCTGTTTGATGATCACGAGGTCTTCATGCATGATATTGGGTTCCATGCTGTGTCCATTTACTCTAAATGCCATATACTTATCGGGTGTTCCGAGGATGAGTGAACGCGGAATCTCGATATTCTCGCCTAAATTCCGGAGGTCGTAGATGTGGTCTCTGGGGCCGGCGGAAATTTCACCAAGAATCGGCAGCGTAATCGTACGAGTGTAATCTATTGCCGGAGTTTCGATTAGTCCTGTCTTGGAATTGACTTTTCCGAGGTTCTTCTGCAGTTGCTCTTTCATCCAGCCGTCAAATCAGGGCGGATATTCATACTGCCGTCTCCGGTCAAGAGCCAATTCGTATTGATTTTCTCTTTGGACAGAGCGATGAGAAATTCCGGGTCCGGGAGTCGATCTCCGGACTTGTATCTGGTCAAAGAGGCACTGGAGATGCCAAATTTTTCGGCAAATTGGTATTGCTTTAACTTCATAGTTTTTATAACTCTTTCGAGTCTGACACCGATTTCGCTCTTCTTCATTTATCCTCCATACAGAATAAAAAGCATTGACATAATCCATTCGGTAAGCATTATGTTCACAGAACAACAAAACAGAGCTAAATAGAAGTGTCAACACTTATTTTCGATAGCTGATTTCTTGACGGCGTAAATGCCAGCGGACTAAGCGCAGTGGAAAAAAAGCTTTCGAAAGTGGCAGAAAGGACTTCCCAAGATGTTGCCGGTATGGAAGTTAGCACCTGATTAAAACGTTACAAAGAGGTGAATATGAACGCAGAATCGAGACTAAACGGCAGATGTGAAACCTGCCTCTCGAAAAATGTCCAAGTGGTTTTAAATTGCGAACCACTTGGACAAAACCGTTCCAAACTCTTTCTACGCATAGCTTCCAAGCACACCAGCCACTCAATCTGCGCATTTTTGTCCAAGTGGTGCCAAGAATGTCCAAGTGGTTTGAGCAATTGTCCAAGTGGTTGTCCTCAGAAATGTCCAAGTGCTTGTCCAAGTGGTTTGCTCGATTTGGAAGGTTATGTGATGGAAACAGGAGTAGAACTTTTATGGCTGCCGGCCGCACGGCTGGCTCAGATTTATGGTAAGTCGGTAAAGACGATCCGGAGAATGATCGATGAAGGCGTCTATATCGCAGTGAGAAGAACGGTAAAGAGCGGCAGTTACCGTACTACCAAGTTATTCGTACTCGTCGACCAGCAGATAGTCGATCTGGATCAGCAGCTCTGCCGCAAGCTGCGTCAGGAGCCGATACCTTTAAGGAAGGAACGGATGCTCATCGAGGATCACGAGCACACCAGTTTGTTTATCGTCTCCTATAATAAGGTAAAGAAGCAGGAGGCACAAGGTGGACAGAATTGATGAAGTCTATAACCAGATAGACAGGCAGAACTATGACCGCAATTACCGGCGGGTCTTAGCTCTGATCCATTCTGGTGCGACGCTCAAGTTCACAGGTGATGCTGCCAAGATAGTAAAAAAGCTCCAATCGGAGCAGATACGAGAGAAGTCAGACCTTTCTCCCCTATCCGAACTTAATGAAGAAGTCCCGGATATTGATTTAAGACCACAAGCAAAGGAACTGCTCAGCTGCAAGACTGAGGCTCAGCTCAATGCTCAGTTCTGTGAGGTGGTCTTGGAGCGTTTGAAGGACTGTACTGCCAAAGTACAAGAGTGGCGGCAGATAACCGATGAATACAATAAGGGACAGTTTACACCGGAACTGTTCAAGATCAAAAGGGCAACGCAAAGAACGCTGTCTGCGCTTATGGGTAGAAAAATACCTGCAGAACGAGCGGGATATGTTCGCTTTGATCCACAAGTCCAAGAACCAGACCAAGGGACGCAAGGTTACTTATCTGGAACAGCAGTTCCTGCTTAAGCTGCTGTTGACTCCCCAGAAGGTCAAAATCGGCACCGCAATTTCCACGATCAAAGATTATGAGCGGATGGGTTGTTTGGAATCGCCCAGTTCAGCACCTACTCTCAAACGCTGGGTCATGGACTGGAAAAGAGACAACATGGCAATCTGGACTCAAGCGAGACTTGGCAGTAAAGCAGTGGCAGAGACCATAGTCAAGACTATCATCCGAGATTCCAGCCTACTGAATGTAGGAGACGTATGGGTGGCAGACGGTCATACCCTGGCTTTTGATATCATCAATCCGCAAACCGGAAAAGCGCAGCGCATGACCATGATCATGGTCTTTGACTGGGCTTCAAGATACCCGGTAGGTGCCTCACTCGCCTTTACCGAGGACAGCCAGCATATCCAGATCGCCTTCAGAAACGCCTTCCTGAACTGGGGCGGAGTTCCCAAGTACGTCTATCTCGATAACGGCAAAGCCTTCCGGGCAAAGCTCTTTAATGAGAAGTGGCAGGAACATGATTTATCCAGCGATCTGGCAGGGATCTTCCCACGCCTGGGCATTCAAGTAGCCTTCGCCGAAAGCTACAATGCCAAAGCCAAGGTGATCGAACGCTTCTTCAAGACCTTCCAAGAACGCTTTGAACGATTCATCGGCAGCTTCCGGGGTGCATCGATAGACGATAAGCCTGCAACACTTATGCGTAACGAGAAGTGGGCAAGAAAGATGTACGATTCCACTCCTCCTACCATAGAAGAAGCCATGCAGATGATTGGTTTCTTTATCAGGAAGATGTATGGCGAAGCTCCACATAGCGGCTTGAAAGGTAAATCGCCTTGGTCGGTTTTTAGTGCCAATCCCATACCGGAAGAGCAGAAGATCAAAGCTGACAAGCTCAACTTCATGATGATGTCCGCCGTACGCAAGACACTACGCAACAATGGCATTATGCTGAATAAGCTGATGTACTGGGATACGGAGCTGATCGGGCACATCGGCAAGGAACTGCTGATTCGTTACGATCTGAGTGATCTGCGCTGGATACTCGTCTACGATATGCAAGACAACTTCATCTGCCAGGCGGAAGTCCGCAGATCGCATCACCGGTGTGTGGTACAACGGTGAAAAAAAGCAGTAAAATCGAGATCAGCCAGGCCGAAGATGGCACTTTTATCGGCAAAATAGTTTGGTTGCGCGAACCCAACGATGAAAAAGGCAATGCCAAGCTGGATTCCAAAAATCCAGATGCAAAACTTGCCAAACGCCCCCTGATGAACTTGCAGGTGCTTTCCGGATTGGAATACGCCGGTAAGAACAAATACAGCAGCGGCAAGATTTATGATCCCAAAAGCGGCAAAACATACTCTGCTAAAGCCCAGATGGTGAATAACAACACTCTCTCACTGCGGGGCTTTATCGGTATCGCCCTGGCCGGTAGAACCGATACTTGGGTGCGCACTACCAAATGAACCGCTACATCCTCTCCGATGGTGCCCATGTAAGGCATATCAAGAGGATCCAACACCGCGGGCAAGTCCCCGCCCTTATTGTTTTTGGCATCTTCTTGTGGTGCAGCGTGGTTTTCCCGCACATCTATCTGTTCCACATCGCCAGCAGTCTGTCCATTTTCTGGTACATCACTCTGGCTCTGCGCTACCGCATTCGTCACCGGATTGTGCAGCCTACAGATGACGCGGTATATAGTCCCATCACCGGAAAGATCTCCACACCTATGCTTGCCAAAGGTTTGCGCCGCATCAGCATCCACAAAAAGCCTGGGATGTTTGTGAGCTGCGTTGCCCCAAATCCGGATGTCACTGGGATGGTGATGAACTGCTGCTGGATAGGCCCAGAATGCGCTTCAGCTTTTCTGCCAGACGCATTATCCGCATCCCCGATGCTGAAATGAAGGTAGGAAATCTCATTGGATGGATTCCCGGAAGAGCCGTTTGCACCATCACTACTAGCGAAAATACCCCTATCATGCTCACCGCAAAAAGCTTTCTGGAAGCGGGAGAAAGCCGCATAACGCTGGAAAACACAGCTACCTAAATCTTTAGAACAATCAGGAGTTATCAATGGATAAAATTCTGCTGGGCTGTTCCAGCTGTTTGCTGGGCAAAGAAGTGCGCTATGATGGCGGACACAAATATGATAGCTGGGTGGTAGATACTCTTGGAGCTTTTGCGGATTATTTCGATCTATGCCCTGAACACCAGTGCGGTATGCCTATTCCCAGAGAAGCGCTGAACCTGAAGGGAAGCAAAGATGATTACCGCATGTTAAGCAATAAAACCGCTCATGATTTTACAGACCAAATGCTCAACTGGTGCGCACCCCGAATCGAGGAACTGCGCAAACTGCCGCTATGTGGATACATCCTCAAAAGCAAATCCCCTTCCTGCGGAATGGAGCGAGTAAAAGTATATCCCCTCCATGGTGGTGCTGCCGGAAAGACCGGCGTAGGCATCTTTGCCCGCGAACTACTTGCCGCGTTTCCCCTTTTACCGGTGGAAGAAGAAGGCGCCTGCACGATCCCGTATTGCGCGAAAACTTCATTGAACGAGTCTTTATAATGCAGCGCTGGCACAAGCTTTGCCGGGAGGGTCTCAACCCCGGCGCTCTGGTGCGCTTTCATACCATCCACAAGTATCTGCTGATGGCTCACAGTCCCGCCCACTACCGCTCAATGGGCAAATTGGTGGCAGACCTGCGTAAATATCCTCCTGAGGATTTCTGCAGGATCTATTTTGAAGAGCTGATGAGCGCCATGAAACGCCACGCCACACCCAGTAAGCATCAGAACGTCTTGCTCCACATCCTCGGCTATTTCAAGAAAGATCTGGATCCCTTTGAAAAACAGGAACTTATCCGCCTCATCTCCATGTATAAGGACGCCCTTATTCCCCAGATCGTCCCCATTACCCTGTTAAACCACTACGTGCGCAAATACGATAAAGAATATCTGGCAGATCAGGTATACCTGAATCCGCATCCGATGGAGCTGAAACTGCGTAACCACGCCTGATTGCCGCTGCTTTTGTCCGATAGTCTCCCGGTTCTAAACCTGCCTGTTCAACAGCTGAAAGGCTGCTCATATTCTTTTTCTAAAGCTGATTACACTTATACTGAAGATGATCAAGCCACTGCTTAGAAGAATCCAAAATTCCTTTGCCAGTTGCGCCAGATTGCTGCCCTTGATCACTATCTCCCTTAACACCGTCATGTAGTGGCTGAGAGGGTTGAAATAGCTGATCCATTGGATCGCGGGGGGGCATGTTGCGCACAGGAACAAAGAATCCGGAAAGCAGGATGAATATCACCATGATAAACCAGGAAAAGAACATCGCCTGCTGCTGAGTGCCTACCTTGGTCGAGATCAATATCCCCAGTCCCAGTGTGGTAAACAGATAGATCCCGGAAAAAAGCATTAAGAGCCAATAACTGCCTGCCAACTGCAGCTTGAAGATGAGACCCGCCATCACGATCGCCACCTGCAATTGCGCCAGAGTAATGATCAAATATGGTACCAGTTTCCCTGCCATCAATTGCTGTTTCTTCACCGGAGTTACCAAAAGCTGCTCCAGAGTCCCCAGCTCTTTCTCCTTCACCAGGCTGATGGCAGAAAGCATCATAGAAGTTACCGTTACCAATACCGCGATGATGCCCGAATGGTATTCACGCTACTCTTCAGATCCGGATTGAAGCTCATGCGGGAGATCAGCTCAACTTCAGCAATGGGTTTGGAAAGTGGAGTCCGGATCCTCTTCTCTTGCAGATTTCTCCGGTGAAACTCCCCTAAAACTCCCGCCACATATGCATTTGCCACCGCCGCAGAATTGCCATCGATGCCATCCACAACAAGCTGTAAACTCCATTGATCACCATAAGGATTACCTAAACCCATGGAAAGGTAGATCACCCATTCAAAGCTATGAGAAGCAGCTTTTTCCATCATTTTGGCAATTGATTTGAACTGAGCCTTTTTTGTCGGTTTTCAGATTGCGTTCCAAAAAAGTTGGCGAAACAGAATAGGGGTACGACAGGCAGTTGACTTTTCCTGTAGCAATAGCTTTTTCTACGCCTGTTGTATTGACTACCAAAGCCATGATTTCAGGACTGTTCTCAGGAAAATCAAGTTGGTTTATAACTTGTGAAGTATCGGCCATTTGTGGGATCACCTTTGCAGACACAAAACTGCCACAATCAACGGTGGAAAACCCTGATTGCAAAAGCGCATTGATATAGGCTATTTTGGTTTCTGAAGGAATCAGAGTTTTGATGCCTTGCATAGCGTCTCTTGCCGTTTCGGTAATCCTGATCATAGATTGCGTAATTGAGTGATGACGGTAAAGATACGTAAATCACCCTATATAATACGCGGCGACCAAAAATTTCACAACCTAACCGAAAAGTTGTCCCAGCAATTGGTTCACTGTAGCAACAGCGATAACTTCAATCTTGTATTTTGTCAGATCGAGGCCTTTGTTGTATCTGGAAATAAAAATTCTTTCAAAACCAAGTTTATCAGCTTCGGCAATCCGTGCTTCGATGCGGTTAACCGCGCGGATTTCGCCCGAAAGTCCAACTTCGGCTGCAAACAGTTTTTTGAGCTGATCGGAATATCTTCGCTTGAGGAAAGGATACTGGCAATCACAGCAAGGTCGGTTGCAGGATCATCTACACGAATGCCTCCTGCAATATTCAAAAATACATCACGTGTTGACAGTCTGAATCCCGCACGTTTTTCAAGAACAGCCAGCAGCATATTGAGGCGGCGGATATCAAAACCTGTACCGGAGCGCTGTGGTGTACCATAAGCAGCCGTGCTCACAAGCGCCTGCGTTTCGATGAGCATCGGGCGCAATCCTTCCACCATTGCTGCAATGGCTACGCCGCTCACCTCCTCTTCGCGTTGCGACAATAATATTTCACTGGGATTGGTTACTTCCCGCAATCCCGCAGCATGCATTTCAAAAATTCCTAATTCTGCCGCTGAGCCAAAACGGTTCTTAATTGCTCTGAGAATACGAAAGCCATAGTGCCGGTCGCCCTCAAACTGAATAACGGTATCTACCATGTGTTCCAGAATCTTTGGACCGGCAATGCTGCCATCTTTGGTAATATGTCCAATCAAAAATACGGGCACGTGGTGGTTTTTAGCCAGTTTATTCATTTCAGCTGCTGTTTCCCTGATCTGGGAAATGCTTCCGGCAGTGGCATCTAGCGCAGGAGATTGCAAGGTTTGAATGGAATCGATGATGACCAAGTCGGGCTTTACATCCTGAAAATGTTTCAGGATGGCGTGTGTATCGGTCTCGGTGAGGATAAAGCAGTTATGGTTGCGAATGCCGATGCGGTCGGCACGCATTTTGAGTTGTTGCTGGCTTTCTTCACCGCTGATATAAAGAACTTTGGTATTGTGAAGATGCAAAGCTACCTGCAACATCAGGGTGGATTTTCCTATTCCCGGTTCTCCGCCAATGAGCACCAGTGAGCCGGGTACCAAACCACCTCCCAGCACACGGTTGAGCTCTGTATAACCCATATCGGTCCGTTCCACCTGCTGACTGCTGATCTCCAGGATGGGCAAAGCCTTGTTGATACCCATTGGGGCAAAAGCTGCAGCACTTGTTTTTTTACCTGTTACCAGGGTTTCTTCGGCATAGGTGTTCCATTCGCCGCAAGAAGGGCATTTTCCGATCCATTTGGGTGAATTGGCGCCACACGACTGGCACAGGAAAAGTGTTTTGACTTTGC
>JAJOKA010000142.1 GCA_021206555.1 Candidatus Cloacimonadota bacterium
TGGTGAAACGGAAGATACTTTCTATGGCGATGAATCGATCATCGTCTATGATAAAGCTTTCTACCGGGTGAGAGCGATCAGATATTGATCCGGACTGCTATCCGGTATGGCAGGCTGAAGATTTAGGCATAAAGAGCGCGCATTAGCAATACACCCCTTTAGGAGTGATGCTCTGATTCCACCTGCCTCTTTGATCGTCATCACGCTTTTGGCTGATGTTTGGCTCCATTGATTAAGAAATGCTCTGCCGAGGAAAAACCTCACAATTGTCAGGTTGATAGATGTCAGGTGATAGTGTCAGACCAAAAACTGCTTGACAGAATCCCTGCCATCGGCTTTATGGAGACAAGATCAAAGCACATCAATCCCCTTGCCTCCAGGCAATAATCTAAATGGGTAGATATTACACAGCTTTTGGCGTTTAGCGCCACACATTTTTCCGGGCTATGGCCCCACTATATTACACTGATAGCGCTTGCTATTCATGGAGAATGCACATATGATCAAAGAAGTCGGACGTCTGAATATAGACGACTACAAACTACTGGATGCTCAGGTCGAAAAGATCTTTCGCAATCTGGACAGAGGCAAAGACACACTCGCAATCAAACAAATTACGGATCTGGGCAACACGGCTAACTATTTCGTAAGAGAAGAGCTGGGCAAACGCCTTGCAGTATATAAGGGTAAGGGTAATCTGGACAGCATTTGCGGAGACCTTCTGGGAGATTTTCTTTACGGACTGCGCGCCACCGGACTTTTTTTACTTCTACTATAAATACCAGGACAGCCCGGAACACATCATCAAGACACTGGAAAAGACTTATGAAACCGTGCCATGGGAGAGCGAAACCATCTGTTTTGAGCTCTGGAAACGCTTTCCGGAAGCCATGCGGGATCAAATGCCGCTTTGGGCTGAAAGCGATAATGAAAAGAAACGCGCCATCAGCATGCACGGTATGGAAAACATCGCGGCTAAAAACCCACAATATGTGCTCACCTTCATCTCCAAACTCTTGGATGACGATAGCGAAGAAGTGCAGAAAAAGATCTCCCACATTCTCACTCAATTGGGACGCGTACGCCCGATTCAGACCTATACCAATGTTCGCCGCTGGCTGCTGGATGCTGATGAAGTGCGCTTCAATACCATCTGGCAAACCCTGAAGAAACTGGCCAATATCTTTACGCAAAAGAGTAAACGCGAAAGCGGCAATGATTTTATGAGCATCACCAAACGCACAGTGCAGGAATGGAAGGCTGACCCAAATCCCAAAGTGCAGAGTATGGGCGGCAAGCTGGGCTCTGTGATCCACATGCGCAACAAGGCCAATGCCAAACGATAATTCCCGCATCAGCATCATCCTGGTGGAGCCCATCTATGCCGGTAACGTGGGCGCGGTAGCCAGGATCATGAATAACTTTTGCTTCAATGACTTACGCATCGTGGGTGCCGTCCCGGAAAAGAACGACTTTTACCTGGCAATGCACTCCGAACACATTCTGGAGGATGCCAAATTGTTCCCTGATCTGGCCTCTGCCATTGCCGATCTGGATCGGGTGATCGCCTTTTCCCGACGCCTGGGCAAGAATAAACCGATCGATCTCTCCCCGCCTGAGATGGCGGAGTATGTGCATGACTTACCTAATCTCAAGATTGGTCTGGTCTTTGGCCGGGAAACATTTGGTCTCACCGATGAAGAAGCTGATCTCTGTCCTTTGCGCTGTCACTTTTCGGCCAATCCAGCCTTTCCTTCGATCAACCTGGCTCAAGCCGCAGCTTTGGCCATATACGAAGTGGATAGCTATACCCATCGCCGGCAAAGCACGGAAACGAAGCATGACGCGGTGGATGGCCGCGAACTGGATAGGATATTTAACTATATGATGGAAGTGCTTGGCAATATCGGCTATTTTACCCGGTATGAGACCACGAATTGGGACGTCTTCCTGCGCAAAATGCTGGCTCAGCTAAATCCCAACAAGGAAATGGTCTATCGCCTGCGACAGATGTTTAACCGCATCCATGTGCTGGTGACTGGCAAAGGCAAAGGGTATGATTGAGGGTAGTTGAAGGTTTCATGCTGCGCTGTTGAATGGCCTGTTGCCTGTTGAACTCAGCTCACACTCATCCCTCAGACCTAACACCTCTCACCTCAAAACAGTGATCTTCTTCTCGGTTCCGGCACCTTTCAGGATATACACCCCTGCAGGGCTGGGCTTTCCTTTGGCATCCAGGCTATTCCAGTTTACCTGAAATGAGTTCTTAGCCGAGAGTTCCAGGCTGTTTACCAATTGTCCTTTAAGATTATAGATGCTGATCACCGTTTCGGAGCGCTGGGGATTTTCCAGCTTGATATTGATGCTGCCTCGGGCCGGATTTGGCCAGGCTGAGATGCTGCTTATAGCAGCCGGAGCAAGAGCATCGTCATTTGATGTGCCACCACTGATCACTCCCAGTTCACTGAGGATCACATGGATCAATTCTGTAAAAGACGCGTAACCGGTGGCATCTTCCGCAATGTGCATGAGCCGGAATTCAGCGGCCAGAGCATTGTAAGTAGCAGTTTCATTTAATGTCCCCACGCAGTAAGCTGTGGGATCGAGGCTTCCGGCATAAAACAGCGGTGTGGCTCCGCCTTGAACGGGAACCAAAACCCGATAGGACGAGCTTTGGTCTGCATAATCCCAGGCTTTTTGAGGGTATTGCAGGGTCTCGATACTGATCACAATGTCCAGTGGTGCTTCCACACCAAACTTACCCAGGAAGGGGTCGCTGCTATCCCAATTGATGTTCCCTTCCAGATACATCTTGCCACCGGCATCCAGGTAGGCATTCAGGATATCCTTTTCCCAGGGAGCAAGCTGGTAATCATCTATAATGGCAAAAACAGCTTCGAAATTTGAGATATAGTCATAATCCGGGATCAGGCGATTGCTATATACCACGTTCATATCAGCTGTGTCCCGGATGCTGTTGATCACGCGAGAATCCGCTTCCCCCGGTGGGTATATAGACCAATATCTCCCCTTCCGGAGCAGGCATGGTATTGTGCCCAATCGCGGGATCACCATAAAGAATGTAGGTATAGACGTTTTGTAATTCCGGCCAGATGATGCCACCGCTATCGATGGGATCACCAAAGAGATAATACTGAGTATGCAGTAGATTGGTGTGGGCATGCGCAGCGCCAAGGCTGTGTCCGGCTTCTGCATAGTTTTCCAGAAAGTGGTAGTTGTAGCTGGAAAGGCCGCCCCAACCGGGGTCTTGCCAGCCAACTTTATACCAGCCGGTACGCGTTGCGGCGATCACGCCCACTGCTTTTTTGATCAGGGCATACTCACCAAGAGAGCTTTCATTGCCGTCGATGCGTCCGTTGTAGCAGGAAGCGGCAAAGATCACGGAGCCACCTGTCGCGGTTAAATTGCTGAAGCTCTGTTTGTTGACCAGGTTCATCCACTGCATTTCATAGCTTTCAGGGATATTATTGCCGTTCACATCTTCCATCCACACTTTGCGGGAAGATGATACAGATGATCCGTGCGCGCTCCAATTGATCAGGCCATAGTCCGTTCCGCGCAATAGGGTATTGAACTGAGAGTAGTCCAAAGGATAATCACTGGGGTGGGAGGCCACCACACCCAATTGCTCATACAGAGTGGTATTGTCAAAGTGTCTCAAGACGGTGTTTTTGGCCAACTGGAAGAAATCCGCACCATCGGTTTGTGGCATGCCGATCTCCGGTTCGTCACTATAGTTCAGGAAAGCCGCGGGCAAGAGGGCCTTGCTTTTATAGGGCTCATTGCTGCTGTCAAAGGCCACGATGCGCGAGGCAATGGCGGAAACTTCCGTGGCACTGTTTGTGCTGATGCGTCCCACAAAGATCTCCGGGGTAAAGTCGATTTCCCAGTCACCTTCACCAATACCCGAGGAATACTCTCCATAGCGGCCATCATTATTGCTATCCCAATTGCTGGTAAGATCGCTGAAAAAGAAATCACTGGGCACGGTGTCATATCCATTCGGTTCCGGAGTGAGATAGGCCACCGGCACCGTGTCATAATCCCCCACGATCATCAGATAAGTAAAGGGCTGCATCATGTATTCGGTGACCATAAAGTTACGCATCTTCTCAGCATCATTAGCTCCAAGCTGGGTAGCTAAAATGCTGTTGATATCGGCAAACTGGACGGCTAAGCCCTGACTCTGGCGATAGCTTACCCAATCTCCCAAAGCGGCATATAGCGCAGGAGTGCTGATCACCATGTAGTCATAATTACGTGAATCAGCAGTTTGATACCAATCGCGCAGCCTGCTCTGATTTGTGAAAAACGAGGGCTGCTTGAGGTGCCGGGAATCAGATTTGCGAGCAGAGCTATCGCTTGTGTAGCGGATTGTCAGCTGCGCTGTGGATGTCCAGGCATGACGCGCGTGATCATAGGGCAGCACTTGAAAGGAGGCATAACTCAGGTCTCCCCAGCGCTTGATGCCCAGATACTTATAGCCTTCCGGGACGTGGCTGCTGCGTGTGGTATAAATTACCTCCTCGCCATTGTACCAGACCGGATTGATCTCAGCATAGCTATGGCGAGCAGCGGTGGCCGGCCCAAACTCAAATTGGTAATCTACCAGTTCCGCGCCCGGAGGCAGGAGGACATTCACATTTTTCACTGGCACCCGCACACGTCCGGGAGCACAGTAAAAGCTCTGTGTGGCATCTTCTGAAAAAGAAAGCCGGAGCTCAATGGTCCCGGCAAAACTAAGATCGGTAGTAGAATCAGGATAGTGAGTAAATACTTCATGACTTTGGTGCCCTCCTGTATTTCGGGCTGGGTTTCCGCTGTGGAGCCTTGTGGCGTGGTGGCGCTTTGCGATATTGCTTGGCCTTAGCCAAGGGCAGACGGGCTGTAGCGTTTTTCAGCGCGAGGGAATCCATCTGATCTTTGTGGGCAGCCAGAAACTCTTCCACCGGTTCATGCGCTTTATGCCACAAATTACCAAGAATTATCCCAATAGCTTGCTGCACCACTTTTTCCCGATCGCTCAGTAAAGGTGTGATAAATTCCAGGATATCTTTTGCGTCCAAGGCTTTCTTCATGGAGTTGAGGCACATCACTGCTGTCCGGCGCGTCCATTTGCTGCGGGATTCACGCCAGGGGGCAAAAGTTTCCAGGTTACACAGCTCCAGTTCAAAGAAAACCGGCACAATCTTGATGGCCAATAGGTCCGCGTGCGCCCAGTTTTCCACGCCATTATCCAGCCATTCTTTTACTGATCCCAAAACGTAGCCGTCCATGCGCGGACGATGCTTTTTGATCAGCATGATGGCCAGAGTGCCAAACTCATATTTGCCGGTTTTAAAGAGGATTTTGCCCAAATCGGCAATATCAGCCACGCTGGGCTTGAAGTCCTCCAAAATCCTGTCTCGCAAGACCTTGATCTCTTCGTCATCGATTCCGAAGGCATCATATCCCTCAGGGAATTCACGCATATTATGGATCGCTTTCACCGGATCTTCACGATCGAAACAGAATTTTTCGATTACCTTGAGTAGGGGCTTGAACTTCTCATTCATCTCTTGCATCTATGTTTCCTTAAAGCTACAGCATTTGAAGAAGACCGAGTTTTCTTCTCTTCTCATTTTATAGCTATGTGCAAAGATCATTCCAATCTTTGCAGAACCTTGGAAAAAACAGACGCCCTGCCCTGATAGCATGTCCTATAAGGTTAGATTCATCTAAAGAGAGTAATCCTTTTCACTTGCCTGATCCCCTTGTGCTCCAATAAAATCAGGTAGTGCCCGGAAGTAAGCCCTATACTGTGCGCATCCAAACTCAGCTGCTGTTCTCCAGCCCTAAAAAAGCATCCGCGAGCCGGGTAATCAAACGGCCTTTGATGTCGTAGAGTGATACCCGGCATGAACCCTGCTCTTTGAGCTCAAAGCTGATGGTGGCTTGGGCTGAAAAGGGATTGGGATATGCCCGGATAGCAATTGCCGGCAGGGAAGGAGATATCGGGTCATCAATATCAACCGGTAAAGGACTGAGCCCGGGATATCCGCCTGCAGGGCCGTTGTTCCAGTTCCACACCGTCTGAAAATCCCAGTTCACATAGGTGTTCGGATCAGCAGGAGATGTCATCTGGGCAGTAGTTCTTCCTTCTCCGGATGCTGAGACTGAGCAGCCCGAACTATCCATATCCCAATAGCAGTTGATGGATGATGTGCTGCTTCCGCCTCTGGAAAAACCACCGATTTCTCCTTCCGGAGAGCTGACCGTCCCTGTGCTATAGCAGTTTTGCAGCAAAGACCCCGTGTCGCTGATGGAGTTTACAAATCCCCCGGCGTATAAACTACCAAACACATTTCCTGTGCTGTAACAATCTGTCACAGTGGAGTTTGATACTCCGCTCACAAAACCTCCGGAATTCATACTGCGCACATTACCCGATGCGTGGCAGTTTTGCGCTGTGGAATAGTTTTGCATCACTCCCGCAATGCCGCCAACTGTAAGGTGTGCTGAGATATCCATCGAACTGGAACAATTGATGATATCCACCATGATATAAGCCTGCCCCACGATGCCCCCACAGGAATCACCGCTCATCATCAATCCTGGTCCCGAAACACACCCCACAATGCGAGTATCCGTGGCATGGCCAACAATTCCTCCCGACCAGGATAGGCTATACATATCTCCGCTAAAAGTGCAATCGATAATGCTGCCATGCTCTGCTGTGCCCACGATACCGCCCACCTGATACCAGGTGTCGGAAAACGAAAACTGGGCATGGCAATCCCGAATGCCGGATCTGGTAAGTAATCCTACAATTCCTCCTACGGATTCATGTCCTTGCAGGCTGATGTCTGCACTGCATGATATGATGCTGGATTCGTAAGCATAGGATACCAGTCCGCCCGTGAAGTCATAACCTTCGATGCTGCTTGCGTTTACAGAGCAATCCTCCATCGAGCTATAGTGCAAAAAGCCCACCAGACAGGCTGCCTGATATTCGCAAATCACGTTCGCGCCCCAGATCTGCACGTTCTTCACGCTCGCGTGACTAATCACACCAAATAGACCACTCCAGCCGCTGGAGCGATGGATATTAAGATCCCAGATCTGATAATCGTCGCCATCATAAGAGCCGGTGAAGGGTGAGGCTTCCGTGCCGATGGGCAACCATCCCGTTCCTCCGCCATAAGGAGTGCCGGTGAAGTTGATCTCCGCGATTTGTCGATAATGAGCGCTGAGATTGGTGCGCACACTGTGCAACTGCGCAGCGCTGGCCACCAGATAGGGATCCTCGTAAGTTCCTGAACCTCCGGCAAATTGCGCGCAGAGAGGCATCATCAAGATGTAAATGGCAATTGCACAGACTATAGCTTTGGCTTTCATCATCTCATCTTCCTTGTTCTATAAAGCTGATTGCGTCCGGATTATGAACTGCAACCTAAGTTACTATTCCAAAGACCTATCTCAAGATGTCAATATCTTTCTCACATCCCGCATACTATTAAGCGTTATTGCTTACCTGCTTGCCCCCTTGTAGCCCGACAATCTTCAATCGACCTCCTGAAGAGTTCCTGAGCTGGGCTCAGGAAGTCCTCAGGAGACTTTCAGGAGATTGTAGGGACACCGATGGGGAAGCAGTGTTCTCCGCTATCAGGATGGATCACCCCGGTTTTAGCTGATGCTTAGCCCATGATTCTCCCATTCCAAGAGGACAATATGAGCTAATGTGGTAGCAAAGCTAAAGCGAAGCACTGTGAGCGATATCTGCACGGCTGAGACTGGCGACTGATTGCATGAGCACCGAGCACAATCTCTTCGACCTCCGTAAATAAAACCTGAAAACCCCACAAACCCAAAGATCATGCAGATCATTTGGATCAAGGGGATCAGTTTCCATCAAAAAAAATCCGCGTGCATCTGCGCCCTTCATCTGCGATAATCTGCGGGAAATAAAACAAAGAGACAAGAGAAAAGAGGATTCAAAGAGAAAGACTTTTACCAACACAGAGGGATAGAGGGAAAGAATACCAGGATGGACAATTTGGCTATGCCTCGTCAAAACGTCAAATCGCCAAAACGTTACAACCTCTAAGGTCATGCAGATCATTTGGATCATGGGGATCAGAGTTCCATCAAAAATGCCACCCAATCTGCGTTCTATTAGAGATATCCCATCATTACATCAAAATCCTTGACCAAAACAGCAGCGGAAAAAAGCTGTCTGCAGGAAAAATATCAAGTATTTGGAGTGTAAATGCTTAAACTCGATTTAGACCAAGCTTTGGTGCTTCGGGCACGTCAGGCCGCCGAGAAGATCACTGGAGATTTTGATTGGCTGTTCAACGCTTACAGTTCGGTGAGCATCGAGCGCACAGTCTTGCGCTTGATGGGCATCGATGGTGCCACCGAGGATGGCAAACCCTATCCCAATATTATTATCGAACAGCTTCAGGCAGCGCGCGCTTTGCAGAAAGGCGCGGCATTTTGGGTGGCTAACGCGATGTTGGCCAGGAATCTAAGCGCGCAAGGAGTGGCTGATGCTTTGGCCGCTGGAGAGCTGGAACTCACGACAATTCCTCATCAGGATGCAAGTGCCATCTTTGAACTCCTGCAAAAGCTCAGCGCGGAGATGCTGAGCCACATCAAAAGTCAGAAAGCAGCCCGGGATGAGTTCTTTGCCAAATATGGCCCTCGCCGGGTTCCTGCTATCTACGTGATCGTGGCTACCGGCAATATCTTTGAGGACGTTACTCAGGCCAAAGCCGCTGCCCGTGAAGG
>JAJOKA010000067.1 GCA_021206555.1 Candidatus Cloacimonadota bacterium
GCGCGTAACGGCCCGTAACGTAGCATTCCGATGCTACGAGGAGGAGTAATCTCTGCTGGATGATCCCGAAGCTTCGGAAAGCTCCGCTACGAAATTGTGGAAATATCTCCACAGATCAACAGTTTTCGTCCACAAAACACGGTTTATCCTGTTGCTATCGATGGGCTACTGTGTTGCGCTACTTAACGTTACGATTTCCTCAGAATTGGCACAAAACTTGCGCTAAACATCGCCAGACTCCTTATCGGTTTCCTCAACCGATAGCATGTGGTTCCCCAAAAACCACACAGTGCAACCTCCTAAGTCTAAATCCTATGCCCCTTGGTCAGGGGCATTTTTTTTTGCCTTGGATCCCGGCGGGGCTTCGGGTTGCAGGTTGCAGGCTTGGGGTTAGGATTCGACACGTCTCGTGTCGATAGGCAACCTGGGGTGGCTAGCTCCTGCTTGCCACAAAGGTTGCAGGCCTTTTTGAAAAGCGACTCCGTCAATCTTCTACCAAGCAGAGCCTGGTAGCCCTAACAAACCTCAATATCTCCAAAGATCATGCTGATCAGATAGATCATGGGGATCAGAGTTCCATCTAATCCGCGTGCTACCATTTCCTTCATGCCCACCCGCTGCCGGAAGTCGAAAGCGCACGCAATCATCGTCTCCGATTCAGGAATGGAAGATGAACGAGATTGGTTTGGCTTCAAAGAATTGGGATAGCGCTTACGAACCCAGAGTGGTAATCTGCGGGAATAAACAAAATGAGGACAGACGATATGCCTGTCCCCATATATCTATAGGCTTGTGTTTAAACCATTTCGATGGCTTTTTTGGGGCATTTCGGCACGCACTGTTCGCAGCCGATGCATTTATCTTTATCCACGGTGTGCAACTGTTTGAGCTCTCCACTGATGGCATCTACCGGACACACTTTGGTACAGATGGTGCAGCCAATGCAGCCTTCAGGATCGATCTCCGCTTTTTTGCGGCATCCTGCCAGCAGGTCTTGGATCGCCTTCGTGGGGCAGACTGTGGCGCACAGGCCGCAATTGATGCATTTATCATAGTCAATACGGGCCAGGTTATCCGTGATGGTGATGGCTTGCACGGGGCATTTACGGCTACAGATTCCGCAACCGATGCAAGGATGAGTGCTACCACAGACGGCCTTGGCATCTGGTCCCTTTTCTTTGGAAGAGCACTTGATATAGACATTGCGATTGATGGGAACCAGGGCAATGAGCCCTCTGGGACATGCTTTCACACAGGCTCCACAGGCAGTGCACTTGTCATAATCGATCACGCGCATGCCATTGGCATCGATGGAGATCGCGTCAAAGGTGCAGGCAGCCTGACAGTCGTTTAAACCCATGCAACCCCAGGAACAGCTATTGGGGCCTCCGGCCACATTCACAGCAGCTTTGCAGGAGCTCACGCCATCGTAGTTATATTTCCATTTGGTATTATCGTGTCCACCGCTGCTGCAATGGATCACAGCCACTTTTTGTTGCATGGCACCGGCTGTGGCACCCATGATCTTGGCGATGAGGGCTACAGTGGCAGCTCCACCGGGAGCGCATTTATTGATCGCTTCGCCTTCATGCACGATCTGATCTGCGTATCCCGCGCATCCGGCTTGTCCACAAGCACCGCAATTGGCACCCGGTAAAGCTGAGATGATTTCTTCCACGCGGGGATCGATCTGCACTTCGAAAACCTTGGAAGCGATGGCCAGGATCAGCCCAAAGAGCAAACCCAAAGCACCGATGATGATGATCGGAAGTCCGATGGTGGCAGCCAGCGAGGTAGATTGTAGTAATATCAAACTCATCATTCCTCCTTAGATTTTGAAGCCCATGAAACCGTAGAAAGCCAGGGCCATGATTCCCGCCAGGATCAGCGCGATGGGCATGCCTTTCATGCTACGAGGCAATTCCACCATTTCCATGCGCATTCTGAGCCCCGCCATGGCCAGGAGAACAACGGTGAAGCCCACACCGCTGAAAAAGCCGTTGAGCACGCTATCCAGGAAGTTATAGGCTGTCACACCATCGCTGCGCAAGGCTCCGGTATTCAGAATCGCTACGCCCAATACGGCACAGTTCGTGGTGATCAAAGGCAAAAACACGCCCAGTGATTTGTATAAAGCCGGAGCATTCTTCTGAATCACCATCTCCACAAACTGCACGAGTGAAGCAATGGTGAGAATGAAGGCAATGGTCTGCAGATACATCAGCTCATTGGGCATCAAGAGGTATTTATTGATCAGAAAGGTGATAGCGCTGGCCAAAGTCATCACAAAGATCACGGCCATGCCCATGCCCATCGCGGAATCAAGCTTTTTGGATACGCCCAGATAGGGACACAATCCCAAGAAACGGGCAAGGACGAAGTTCTGGATAAAGATGGCGGTCATCGCCATCACGAAGATTTCACCGATGTATCCCATTATTTCTTCTCCTTAACCATATTGATCAGGGCCATCAAAAAAGCCCAGAGTGATGAAGGCTCCGGGAGCCAGGATGGCGATCAGCATCGGATCATAAGTAAGCGGAGTAACCCTGAACCCAAGCCAGGTTCCGGCCCCCAAGATCTCCCGCACAGTGGCAATCACGACCAGTGAGAGCGTGAAACCCAAGCCCATGCCAATGGCATCGGCGATGCTCATAATCACGTTGTTTCTGCTGGCAAAAGCCTCAGCTCTGCCCAGAATGATGCAGTTCACCACGATCAGCGGGATGAAGAGTCCCAAGCTCTTATGCAGTCCCGGCAGATAGGCACCCATCACCATATCCACGATGGTCACGAAGGACGCGATCACCACGATATACACCGGGATGCGAATTTTGGAGGGCGTAATGCCTTTGATCATGGACACGATGATATTCGAGCATAAGAGCACGAAAGTGGCGGCAAAGCCCATACCCAGGCCATTCATCACCGAGGTGGTGACGGCCAGAGTGGGGCATAAACCCAGCACCAGGATGAAGATGGGGTTATCCTTGATAAAGCCTTTTGTGAGTTCTTTGCTAAATGTCATTATTCACCTCCCAGATCGGCCTGCACGGCTTTGATGCTTTCCGCGATGGAGTTTGCGATAGTTCTGGATGTGATGGTAGCTCCGGAGAGGGATTTGACCTTCCCGCCATCTTTGTCCACCTTAAGATCAGGCAGGCTCAAGCCTTTAAACTGTTCCATAAACGAAGGCTGGGTGCAGTTGCGCCCAATCCCGGGGTTTCGAGACTGGTTGATCACCTTGATGCCCAACACCTTGAACTCGCGGTCAACGCCAACCATGGTTTGCACGACTCCAGAATATCCATTTTGGGCTGCCACAAAGGTGTAACCCAAAACCTCCGTGCTGTCAGATATGGATCTAGCCACGAAGTAGGTCTCACCGGTGCCGGCTGTTCTTTCGGCAAACTCCGCTTCCGGGATCAGGGCTGCGCGGGTTTCGACGGCCTCTTTGGCCTTGCGCGCAGCAATCACGGGAGCAGTAAGGGTATTCAGATAGCCAGAATCCCGCTGGCAACTACGCAAAATACAAGGAGGATGAATCCAAGCTTCAGATAGTATTTCATTTTTTCACACTCCCAAAGGCTTTTGGCATGGTCAGACGGTCAATCAGGGGAGTCATCACATTCATAAAGAGAATACTGTAGCTCACGCCTTCCGGATAGCCGCCGACCAGACGAATCACGATCGTAAGCAAACCGCAACCGATGCCAAAGATGATACGACCCTTTTTGGTGATCGGAGTGGTGGTATAATCCGTGGCCATAAAGAAGGCACCCAGCATCAGACCACCGGCAAAGATATGAAAGAAGGGCAACATCACCGAGCTTCCGGAGCCGGGAATCCCACCGAAGGCAAGACTAAGTACAAAGACCGTGCCGATATAGTAGAGCGGGATGCGCCATTCTATGATATTCTTGTAAAGCAGATAGGCAGCACCAAGCAGCAAGGCAAAGGCAGACACTTCACCGATGCAACCGCCGATATTGCCCCAAAAGAGGCTTTTCAGGGTTTCCATCTCGGTCAACGCGCCAAAGATCCTGCCACCAACATCCAAGCCTCCGGCTTGAGCGTTGATATCGGCCACAAAGCTGCTGTCACGCAGGCTTTGAGCCACTTTCAGGGGAGTGGCACCAGTCACCAGTTCATAGGCCTTGGGGGAAAGCTCTTCCAGATTGGTGGCGATGCGGGAAAGGTTGTTCAAGCCACTCATGGCGGAGTTCTTTGCTGCCACCCATCCTGCCGTCATCTGTGTGGGCCAGCTGGCCAAAAGGAAAGCGCGTCCCAATAGAGCAGGATTCACAGGATTGTTGCCCAGACCGCCAAATACTTGCTTGCCTACGCCAATGGCGAAGACGGAACCTACGATGGGCAACCAGATTGGTGCGCCCACATGGATATTGTAAGCCAGGAGCATACCGGTGAGGAAAGCCGAACCATCGTGAACGCTGACGGGAACTTTACGCAGTTTCTGGATCAGAGCTTCGGTGATGACTGCGGCAATAGCACCGGTCAAAGTGAGGATCAGAGCGCGCAGTCCCCAATGGTAAACGGCAAAGATCAGAGCGGGTATGAGGGCGATTATCACGTTCCACATCACGTTTTTCACGGTAGTCTTATCGTGCACGTGGGGAGCGGGAGATACGATATATTTGTCTTTCATAACTACTTCTTCCTCTGAGCTTCGGCATAGCGGATTTTGCCAGTATCAATGTATTGCACCAGACGGATCTGAGCGGGACACACATAGGAACAGCTACCGCATTTGATGCAGTCATTCAGTCCGGCTTTCACGGCCATATCCAGGTCCTTGTATTTCACGGCATTGGCAATCATCGAGGGTAAAAGGTTCATGGGGACAGATGTCCACGCAACGCGCGCATCGCAAGCAGGCATGCTCGGCCAGGGATTTTGCTGCCTTATCATTGAAGAGCACCAGGCCACTGCTGCCTTTGGTCATCGCGGCATCCAGAGATGGCAGCGCGAAGCCCATCATGGGGCCGCCGGAAATGGCTTTGCCCACCGGTTCTTTGGTGCCACCACAGTGTTCCACCAGCTCACTATATAAGGATCCAATGGGAGCGTTTAAATTCATCGGTTTAGCCACCGGAGAGCCGGTGATGCTGATGATGCGGTCGATCAGTGGCTTTTTTGTAGCGCACTGCTTCGTAGATGGCCACTGCTGTGCCCACGTTTTGCACCACCACGCCAACCGCCATGGGAAGCCCACCGGCAGGTACTTTCCGCTCAGTAGCAGCATAGATCAACTGCTTCTCCGCGCCTTGTGGATACTGCATTTTGAGGCCTACCACTTCCAGGTTTTTCTCTTTCGCGCAGAGCTTCTCCATCAATTGGATGGCGTCTGGCTTGTTGGCTTCGATGCCGATCATCCCCTTTTTAGCTTTAACGATCTTCATGATCAGTTTCAGGCCATGGATGATGTCTTCGGAACGCTCCAACATCAGACGGTAGTCACTGGTGAGATAGGGCTCACATTCCACGCCATTGAGCACTACCACGTCGATCGGCTTATCCTCAGGGGGTGAAAGCTTCACGATCGTGGGAAATCCCGCGCCCACCCATGCCCATCGAGATTCCAGCCTCAGCAATACGGGCTTTCATCTCCTCTGTGTCAAGCTCCAGCCAGCCATTGTCATCGATCATCTCCACGGACTTGTTCTGCCCGTCAGAAGTGATCTCAATGCCCATGGAAAGAGCTCCTGTGGGATGCATAAACTTGGAGATCCTGGTCACTTTGCCGCTGATGGAGGCGTGTTGAGGAATGGAGACAAAGCCGGAGGCTTCGGCAATTTTCTGTCCCTTCAGAACCTCATCTCCCACCTGAACGATGGGCGTGGATGGAGCTCCGATGTGTTGGGACAGATGAATGATCACCCGCTGTGGGGTGGGAAAATCGCTGATGGGTGCTGAACTTGAATAATGCTTCTCATCGTGAGGGTGGATGCCCCCAGGAAAGGTCTTTAAGCGCATTAACTCTCCCCCAGGCTTCGTGCTTTTCAAAGCCTAATCAATAGTTTTTGCCACTTTTCTGAGCAAGGCAGATTAGGCAAGCATTTTTTTGCCTAAAGCTCCTTCAGGCTGTCGTCAATGCCTTTGCGAATCTCATACCACCAGTCGAATGCAGCGGAAGCTTTGTCCTCCGTGAAGCGCACAATCCAACTCCTGCAAATTCCTCGGAATCCTGGGCCAGGGCTCATCTGCAACAGACTTTTGCATCACATAATCCATGTTCCTTTCGCTTTCCCAGAATACAGAGGCATTGGCGGCAATTGATCCTGCGCGCGGTGATATGGGTAGAAAGCTCCAGCTCACTTTTCAGGCCATAGAGTTCATTGATGATCTGCGGCAACATCTCTTCCGCCCAGGCGCGATGAAACCTGCACACACCAAGGTTATCCAGCATCAGCTCTGTCTTCATGCGCTCGGCATTGACCTTGCCCAGATAGCGAGGCGGGAAGTATTGATTGCCATAATACATATAGTAACGCCCATCGCCCGGAATCGGTGAAAGCACTCCGGGAGTCCAATACTGATTTGGCACCATCCAGCCTTTGCGACCGAAAGCATTGTAAACAAAGCTGTTGATGAGCGGCTTTGCCTTCTTGCGGGAAAGCCTGCGGGCATATTTGCGCGCGCCTTCACTGAGGTCGATTTTGGCCTCACGTCCCACACAATTGTCCAAAAGCGCGCAGGCCAGTTCCGCATTATGCATCGAATCACTCACCGTGTCAAAACCCTCGCTATCCCAGGCAGGAAGGCCTTTTACTCCCAACTCATCAGGACTGATATTGCCGCTGTCCAGCTCCTCCATCAACCAGGCCAGAAAGCCTCCGATCGAGATGGCGTCAAAGCCCATGCTATCTGCTTTGCGACACAGCAGTTCCGCTGCTCTTTGATCAAAGATCCCGCACAGAGGCCCCATCGTCTGATAGGGTTCGTAGTCTTTTTTATAGATACCATGCGTCTTTTTGCAGACTGCCACGCAGGGTTCACCACAGGTAAAGAAGTTTTGGTGGCGATGCTCTCTTCATTGAATTGCTTCAGATAGTGATTGCGGATATGCTTTTCGTGAAATGCCTTACGCTCTTTGTCTGTCCAGAAGATGGAGCGGTAATTGAAGGCCAGAAAGCGGGAAGCATTGGTAGCGAAGTTCACACCAAAGGTACCTCCGGTGTCAAAATCCGGATCAAAGCGGTATTTTTTGGTGGACTCCATGTCCTTGGCCACCATCTTTTGCTCATAACGCGCCTGGAACCATTCGTCAGCTACCTTACGATCCCGGAAGTCTTCATCCAGATGCGTTCCGCCATAGATGATAGAGCAAATGCCGTGTTGCTGAAAGAGTTTTGAGCCAAGGCCACCGCGTCCGGCCCAGGTATCCACATGGCTCAGCTTGCCATCTTTGATGGGCACGGAGACGATGCCACCGATGTCGCTGTATTTTGCGGCTCTGCCCACAGCCAGCACCCTCGGATCGTGTTCATAGCGCTCGCTAAATTGCTGATGCACTTGCTGCATCATGCTGTACACTCCGTCTTCAGCCCAAACCTTTTCAGCATTGATGGATTGGATATCCACCTGAATTTCTTCGCCATGATCACGATTCAGAATCAAGACTGAGGGAGCGGCAGCTTTGCCGATGATGGAGACCATATTCACACCCAGATCGTCGAAGACCAATCCCGCACCGCCCATGCTGGAGATATAGAAACCTCCCCAGGCCGGAGAGAAACCGGTAAACACCATGCGATTTGAGCCCGGAAAGATGGAGCCTGCTAAGAGACCAACTCCGAAATTCAGCGAGTTGTATTTTCCTGATAAATGCAAACCCAAATCCACCGGGCCAAAAAAGGCACCCAAGGGATAGCGCTTGATCTTGTAAAAACCGTTTGATGCATCTACAATCAGTACTTTCAGATGGTAGTTCTTGGGGTCGATAAGTCCTTGTTTCGCAGCCATCTTACCTCCATTTGTGGAAATTTGTGCCATATCATCTGTGTAATCCGCGTGATCCGCGTTCTATATAAACAAAGAGAAAAGAGGACGCAAAGAGGTTTTCGAACACAGAGGAAAAGAGGAAAAGAGCGAGTGATTATTAACCATCACATCGTCAAACCTTAAAATCCTTCAAATCCGCGTAATCCGCGTGATCTGCGTGCCAAAACATCCGCGTGCATCTGCGCCTTTTATCTGCGCTAATCTGCGGGAAAAGCTACTCAAAGCCCAGCTCCCGCAATGCCGTAGCCTTCTTCCGCCAGTTTTCATTGATCTTCACAAAGAGGTGAATCTCCACCGGAAACTGCATGAATTCGGTCAGTTGCGTCTCCGCATACTCACGGATTTTCTTCAGGTTTGCGCCACCCTTGCCAATGATGATCGGTTTTTGGCTATGGCGTTCGATCCAGATCACGCCATCGATCACCACTTTGGTCTTGCCTTCCTGAAAACGCTCGATCAAGACGGCCGTGGCATAGGGGATTTCTTCCTCAAACTGATGGAAGATAGCCTCGCGGATCACTTCTTTGGCAAAAAAAGCGCAGAGGCAGATCCGACAGTTGATCCTCATCGTAATAGGGCTCGTGATAGGGCATATAGAAGCGAATGCGATCCATCGGGGCATCGATGTTTTCCCCGGTCTTGGCTGAGACAAAGATGCTTTCCGTCACGCCTTGCGGCAGATGCGCTTTCAAAGCTTCAGGATCGTAATCTCCGGCAATATCGCATTTATTAAATACCGCCAGGATGGGGCACCGCAGATGC
>JAJOKA010000165.1 GCA_021206555.1 Candidatus Cloacimonadota bacterium
TTAACCGGCATGTCAGGCAGATTGGTAGTGAAGTTGTTGTAGAAACTTATGGCAGTGATGTTGCCAAACATGCCTAACTCTGTAGAGTAGTATAAGGTCTGGAATAGTGAACTCTTATAGAAGAATTCCCAAGGCACGCCTTGCAACTGATCGCCCTCACCCACAGTAACAGAGTTTACCCCTTCGGGCTGCACAGAGATGTTGATCATGGGGGTTTCATCATTCAGTGGATTCACATCTCCCGCTAATACCACCTTGCCTTTGATCACCATCGGGCCTTCCGTGGTGGGAGTCCATGGGACCTGCACGGGGATGCTGATTCCGGCTGCGATGGATGGTCCGGCCACAGAGGCAAGCTCTACTCCGGCAGCGGTCAATAGTTTCACCGAATAGGTATTCTGGGTAGCGGTACCATTATTGAACACATTTACTGTGTAATTAGCAGGAGTGCCCACACTGGGTGTGGTGTTTCCGGTTATGGAAACCGCAGCCAGATCATTGGGGGCAATCGCTTCAAACGTGATGTCATCAATATAGATCGTGCGCGAGGTTCCACCCAAGCCATGACGGAAGGCAATAAATCTGCCGGTTCCGGTATAACTGCTAAGAGGAATTGTGTGTTCAGCCCAGGTTGTGCCGGTGAAGGTCAAGGTCTGCACCAGCTCGAAAGTGGCTGGGTCCATGGGATTGGTAAGCACACCCACATCCAGGGTATAAACAGCACTGATGGAACGCACCCAGGCTTTGACCCGCACGCTGTTCATGGGGATGGTCTGCGCGATTTCGGGGTGACACTAGTAACAATTGCGCGTTGGCATCGGTGGAGTTTGTCATTTGAATACAGTTGGGAGCGCTGTATGGGGGTAGTGGTATTTGTTCGCACATAGGCCGCAGTAGCAGAGCTGTTTACTATCGCAGTCCAATCGAAGGGCATATCAGGCGCGGTGACCGCGTCCCAATTCTGCGCGTAAGGCAGGGTATCTACCGAGGCATCGCCATGAGTCGTAAAGCTCCATACCGGACAGTTTGTGGCACTGCCATTGGCGTTGTAGGGCACAATCTGCCAGTAATATGTAGTATCATAGTTTAGCTCCGGGTTTGGTGTATAGCTGGTAGCAGCCAGCATATCCATGTTATTCACGATATTTGTAGGCGGGTTATTGGTGCCAAAAGACAAACGATAGCCCGTAGGCACTCCACCGCCGGATCGCCAATTGAGCGACGCGTATGGGCTTACAAGCGTTGCCGCGTTTGTGGGAGATACTATCTGCGCCGGATTGGGAGGATCGGTGGTAACCAAAGCCGCCATACTGAAGCGGATATTGGCGCGATTAACACTTAAGGTACCGGTCGTAGCAGTTGCGGCACTCCACGCTGTCGCTTTGATAGCGCAGACAGGTGTTTGCGGTAGTCGGCGTAAAGAACACTGATGCGTTTTGGGTGTATGCTCCGGGGATGAGAGTGGTAATGATATCTACCAAAAATGTTTGAGCTGCCGTCCCACACCCAGGGAGTAGTAAAAGTGTGAGTGTTCCAGCCTGTTACTGGCAGGAAGTCATTTTGCACGAAAACCGGCGTGTAATCTCCCAACTTCAAGGTCGTGGAAAGCACAGCCTGGCTAGTGTGCTTCATGCGAATGGTAAAGTTTGGCATGGGAGAACAGTTGTTTACGTTATCTACGTTAAAGGCCAGGGAGTTGATGGGGCCGCCTCCACCTCCGAGGTCTTCCAGTTCTGAAGCCATAATGAGATATTGTTGGCGGAAGTTTTTGTAATACGTACCATAAGGGGTGGGATTCCCGGTGGTAGTGTTTGTGGCTGTGCCATCGCCCACGGTGATAAGCACCTGGGCATTCAGGCTTGAGAAAGCTCCTAATACCATGATCAGAAGCGCGATAAAGAGCATAGTTTGTTTCATCGCTGTGACTCCTCAGTGTCTTTGTATGTTTTTGTATGGTATGGTGTTCCGGAGTATAAAGCCGGAACTCGTATATCAAAGCAAAGCTAATACAAAAGTGTTCAGAAGCATCAATTCCAATTTTGCCATGTGCTGGAAACTTGTAAAGGAATTTCTTTTCCTTTAGAGAAAAAAGCACAAAATGAAAGGCAGAGCCGAAGCTCTGCCCATCAGGATGTCAAAAAAAATAATCAGCTTATTTCTTGACAGCGTCTTTGAGTTTTTTTGCCTGCTTTGAAAACGGGAACTTTTGCGTGCCGGGATTTTCAAAGGAGCTTTGGTTTTAGGATTGATGCCTTTGCGAGCTTTACGAGCGGCAACGCTAAAGGAACCAAAACCTACCAGAGAGACCTTCCCGCCCCCTTTCAGGGTCTGGGTGATGCCTTCCAGTACGGAAGCGAGTGCAAGACCGGCAACCTTTTGGGAAACGCCGGCGTCGGACGCGATCTTTTTGACTAATTCATCTCTGCTCATTTTACCTCCTAATGTAGTTTTGATGGGCGCTAGAGATATTCTGGTGTTATTAAAATGCGTACTCAGATATTCTGTCAACCAAAAAAACACGATTTTTCGATCTTTTTTGAGTTTGATATCGCGTCTAAGAGGGCATTGAGTATATCTATATTGCTGCATAGCAGCTATATGCATCATGTTGTCAATTGTACACTCTTCGACACAAAAAACTTTCCTAATCGGCCCTACAGCCTTTTTTTCAGTTGACAGAATTGCGGCTCCAGCAAGCGTGTAAACAGAATGAAACATGGAGGATTTAATGCTGAAACAAAGATATCTTGCTCTCGTGGCGCTCTTGGTTTTGATAGCCATCAGTGCTTGTTCCTCAAACAAACAGGTAATGATTGAGGAGCCTGAACCGGAGCCTCAACCCTTGGAGCTTGCGCTTTTGGCCGCTGCTGAAGGTGCCGACTATTATGAAGACCAAATGTATGACGCGGCGATCCTGGCTTTTACAAATGCCAAAAAGCTCTTTGAAGATGCTGCTCCCACTGCCAGCGAAGCAGATTCCATCGCCCTGAACATCGAAAGCATGAAGCTGAATATCGCCAAAAGCCATGCTGATCTGGCCTATGAGAATATGGAGCTCACCCTCTATAATGAAGCTTTGCAGCACTACCAAAGTGCCCTTGCCATCTACCAATCCCACCAACCGGTAAGGATCACCCGCGAAGAGCTGGATCGCGACATCCTGGGAACAATTAACAACATGGCCATCGTCACTCAGCAAGCCGGAATGTATGAAAAGACCGTGGAGTATTATGATGAAATCCTCAAAGCTGAGCCCGACAATGAACGCATCCTCAACCTTAAATTCAATGTGCTGAGTAACAATCTGCAAGACGATGAAAGAGCCTTTGAAGCCCTCAGCGATTATGCCAATGTGGCCAATAGCGCTCCAGCTTACGTGATGCTGGCAGAGCGCTATACTGAAAAGCGCAATTTTACCGCCGCGGAAGCAGCCTATATGAAAGCCCTGGCCTTGCGTGAAGATGCCGACATGTATGCCCGCTTAGGCAATTTCTTCAGAGCCAGCAGCCAATGGGGCAAGGCCAATACTTATTTAGAGAAATTGGTGGCCACAACCCTGATGAGCAGACCCTGGCTTTGGTTTACAAGCAGATCGGGCAGAACTTTATGCAGCTTGGCAATTCCACCAAGATGGCTGAGTTTTTGGAAAAATCCGTCGCCATCGATCGTGATCCCAATACCGCTTTATCCCTCGCCAGCCATTATAATGGTAGCAAAAACTGGGCAAAAGTGATCACCTATAGCACGATGGTGCTAAATTCTGATGTCAATAATGCCGCCGCTCGGATGTTACGCGGTGTAGCGTATCTTCAACAAAAGAACTATCCTTCCGCCCGGGCTGATTTGGAACGCATTCAAAACGACAGCACCTATGGCGCGCAGGTTCAGGGCATCCTGAAAAGCCTGCCTAAATAGAGACCCCATTTTTCCCAGGCGGGCAGCAATCCTGTCCGCCTCTTTTTTATGAAAAACGAGCGATTCAAGACCGACGGCTCCATTCGGGACATCTACAAATATAGCGAGCTCAAAAAGCTGAAGCGTCCCCTGATCGGAGCCCTTGTCCCAGCCGGATTCCCTTCTCCTGCACAGGATTACATTGAAGGTTTGCTGGATCTGAATGAACACCTGATCCGGCACCCATCCTCCACCTTCTTTATGCACGCGGACGGATATTCCATGAAAAACGTCGGGATCAATCCCGGAGATCTATTGATCGTGGATCGGGCTGTGGAAGCCACTTCAAACAAGATTATCATTGCCATCGTGGAAGGAGAGCTCACTTTGAAACGCCTCAAGATCGAGGGCGGCTGCTATTACCTGGTTCCCGAAAATGAGGAATACTCCCCCATCGTCATCGAAGAAGACATGGACTTTGTAATCTGGGGAGTGGTCACTTACGTAATCCATCCGCTCTGATGCCTTTGCGCTTCTGGCTTGGACTGTTTTTCATCTCATCTTGCCTGCTTGGCCATGCCACCGGCTTCGTGATCGAAGAAAACCTCAGACTGGAAGCTGATCTCAAGCTCTATCCCCTCTCCCAGCCCAACATCATTCATCATAGCGAGAGCGTGATGGCCGACAGCTTGGTATTAATTCCCCAAAAAGACTATGTGATGGACTACAAAGCCGGTACCATCAGCTTCACAGCCTTGCCCCCCCACCGGCTCGGTGTTTATCTCATATTTGATCCTTCCGCCAGAGTTAAGCAAGCCTGTATATCGCTATGAAAGCTTTGTCTATTCGGACAGCATCAGCACTATAATGCCGAAGCCCAATCTCTTTACCGGAAGCAGCAACCTCACGATCAGTGGCAGCAAGACCTTTGCCCTCAGCTTTTCTGAAAGTGGCGAGACCGATCTCTTGCAATCCCTATATGTGAACCTCAGCGGTGAGCTTAGCAAAGACCTGAACATCATCGCTCAGCTCTCAGACTCCCAGAGTAAACTCAGCCCGGAAGGAGATTCAAAGGAACTCTCCAGCCTGGATCAAGTCTTCATCCGAGTCTATGCCAAAGACTGGGAGATCGGGATGGGAGATCTGGACTTGAGCTTTGACCATAGCCGCTACCTTAGCTACAAAACCAAGCTGGAAGGCCTTGCCGCGTCCTACCATGCAAGGCATCAAGCCCAGGCCGCTTACAGCGCCGGGGGTGGCAAAAGAGCCAGCTACACCATTGACATCATCGAT
The DNA here is from genome assembly GCA_021206555.1 of Candidatus Cloacimonadota bacterium. GTDB lineage: Bacteria > Cloacimonadota > Cloacimonadia > Cloacimonadales > Cloacimonadaceae > UBA5456. Next base: position 5,188 of record JAJOKA010000165.1, read on the forward strand.
GGCAAACAGGGGCCATACTATCTGGTGGCCAATGCCTTTCAACGCAGTTTCATCGTGGTGGCCGGCAGCGAAGAGATCTATCTGGATGGCCGTCTCTTGGAGCGGGGCACGGATTATTACATCGATTACGCGGAAGGTTCTGTCATGTTTCGCAGTTTGGTCACCTCCTCCGCTATTGTGAATGCCTACTTTCAATATTCCGAAGAAAACTACCGCCAATCAACTTACTTCAATAGCAGCAGAATCGCCATCAATGACCACTTCAGCCTGTCCCACCATCTCATTCACCAAAGCGATGCCAAAGACCAGCCCTTGCTTTACAGTTTTAGTTCACACTGATCTGGACAGCTTGCGCAGTGCCGGAGACACTGAAGTATTTACCAGTGGCATCATCGAGACCGAAGCAGGCAGCGGCTCCTACAAACTGATGATCTCGCCCGATGGCGATGAATACTTTGAATATGCCCCCACAGATTCCACGGCCATCTATAACATTGTGTTCAGCTATGTGGGCCCGGATAATGGCGATTATCAAGAGTTTTCCTTGGGCAGGTTCCGCTGGGTAGGCCCCGGAAATGGAGCCTATCTACCTCTTAAAAGGTTGATTCCCCCTGTCAAACGCAGCAACATCGAGCTGGGTCTGGCCTGGGAACATGGCGCCTGGAACAGCGGGGTTGATGCCCTATACAGCCATAACGATCGAAACACCTTTTCGGATGTGGACGATGATGACAATAGCGGCGGGATCTTTTCCTGGTATTTACAACATCGTGATAGCCGGAATCCCTACCGCATGAGATTGGTAGCTGACAAAGGTTGGCCAATACGTATCGTTTCAGTTCGGACGGCCTGCCAGAACATGACTTTTCCGCTTTAGTCAGAGCTGATTCCCTGGCTCAATCCACCCTGGATTTTACTTTGGGCTTCCAGGGCAATATCTGGCAACCGGAACTGATGCTGCGCTTGAGGGAGCTGGATCAGCAGTATTCCCAAAGGGCTCTGCGCTTCTCCTCGCGCAGCGAAGCTTACGGCCTTTTGCCCCAAAGCTTGTGGCAAAGCACGGTCTCCGAGCAACAGGGCAAGCTGGCAGGAACCATGCAATATCACAATGTTGAGGCAACCTGGCGCTACCGGGCTTTGCTGGGCAGTGTGAGCGGGCTATTGAATAGCATGGAATACAGCGACAACCCAGATACCCAGTATCTGAAGTGGAAGCCTGCCATCGGGTTCACAGGCCAAAAGCAGAGCACAATCCTGAGCCTCACTAAGGATGAATCCCGCTACCGGATCGAGAGCTGGACCACTGCCAACAGCTCTGATACTTACAGCCTGCTTCACACCAGCAGCTATGAAGACCACAGTCTGGATCTGGATATCAGCCATAGAGAAGTTAGCAATCCTCAATCTGAGAAAATCCCAAAAGCTCCTATGAATTGATCAAACTCCGTGGATCCCACAAATTTCTCAAAAGGCGCCTTGAGTTTCTTCAATAACTATCAGCTCAATCAAACCGAGTTCTTCCCCAAAATCCGCGATCTTGTGTATGTAGGACAAGGGCTTGGCATCTACGACAGCACCGGCGTAATGGTTGATAGTGGAGACTTTGTCTACGAGTATATCACCGCTCCTTCCGGTCAGCTCTCCACGGAGATCTCCGCTTTGAGCAGCATCTATCTGAAACCCGCGCTTTATTGGCCACAGCCCCTATGGCGCAGAATCCAAAGCGATATCAGTCTGAGTGGAACCGAGCAGAGAGACATCCGTCCCGTATTTGGCACCTATCTCTTTTTGCCGCAAGACAGCTTTGACGACCACAATACCATTTATGGTCGTCAGAGTTATCTGCACAATCTCTGGCTGGACCTCTATCAAAACAGGATTATCGCCAATCTCAACTGGGAACTGAGCCGGGATCTGGATCGCCGTTATCAGAGCACGGAACGTGGCACCCAGACGATCACGACTCTGCAATTGGACACCAAAGGTTATTGGGGTATAAATAATCGCTTTGAGCTGAGAAATGAACGGATCAAAGAAAGCCGCTACGATTCGGACACCAGCCGGCAACTGCTGAAAAGCTCCACCGAGATCGGCTTCAGTCCCCACAGCACAGCGCAGGCAGAGCTGGCCTATCAGCGTGAAGAAAGCGAGAAGCAAAGCAACGCGGAAGACAGCTACCTCCTGCAAAGCATCAGCATCTCGCCCTCACTTCGCAGCGTCCTGATGCAAAAGTACCGCATCTCCGGTCGCACCAGCTTGGGCTATAACTTCCGTCAAGGCACAGATTATCTGAATTTCTTGCCCCAAAAGCGGGAAGGTCTATTCAGTGATGGCCAGGTGCAGGCAATCTACCGCATGAACAGCTACAGCACTTTCAGCCTGGAATACCGCTATACCAAATATCCCAAAAGCAAAAGCACCCACAATCTCAAACTCGAGTTTAAGGCGGAACTATAATGTTGATCTCCCTCAGTCCTCTGGATTACGCGATCGTATTGCCCTTCATCTTCTTGGCCGGATTCATCGATGCCATTGCCGGAGGCGGAGGATTGATCTCGCTTCCGGCCTATTGGAGCGTAGGCATCCCGCCCCCATATCGCCTTGGGTACCAATAAGTTCTCTTCCTGCTTTGGCACCATCTTCGCCACCGCGAGATACTTCCGGGCCGGGATGATCGATATCCCTGTAGCCCTGCTCAGCGCGGCTCTGGCTCTGATCGGATCATGGCTGGGAGCCAGCACTGCGCTCATCGTATCGGCCAAGTTTTTGAACTACCTGTTGATCATTCTCATCCCTTTGATCACCATCATAACTCTGTTCAGCAAGAATCTGGGCTTCAGCGATCGGTCTCATCTTTTGAAACTGGGCTACAGATTGCTGCTGGGCGGGCTGGCAGGGCTGCTCATCGGCTTCTATGACGGCTTCTTTGGCCCGGCACCGGCACCTTTCTGATCCTTATCTACTCCGCCTTGTTGCACTATCAGTTCACTCGCGCAAACGGCAATACCAAAGTGGTGAATCTGGCCTCAAATGTGGCCGCGTTGATCACCTTCGCCATCGCGGGTAAGATCTTTTTGCCCATCGCCATCCCGGGTGCCATCTGTGGCATCGCAGGTAACTTGGTGGGCTCCAAAATGGTGGTCTTGCGCGGTAACAAACTGATCAAACAAGTCTTTATCCTGGCTTTGATCCTGCTATTGGGCAGAGTGCTTTACAATGTCTTTTGGTAAAGGCTGGGCTTGACCCCCTTTGGAGTTCATGCCGCTAGATAACTTTGCGCAGGCCTGACGTATATCAATTTAGTTGTAATCTATTGCATGCCAGCTAACTAGGAGCGGCATGGACTTCAAACAGCGGGTCAGCCATCTCCCTCGGAGTTTACATGAAAGCCCATAGGATTCGACACGTCCTCGTGTCGAACGAGGCCGCAGGCCGAGAAAAGTAAGCAGCTACGCTGCTTCTGCAGACGAGACGTCTGCAATCCTATCC
>JAJOKA010000015.1 GCA_021206555.1 Candidatus Cloacimonadota bacterium
ATCGTCAATACCAATGTCGATGCGGAATATCTGATGATCGGTGCCGGTGTGCTCTCAGATGATTTTGGCTTTGATTCCAACCGTTTTCACAAAGGCTGGTGAAGATCAACATGAAGCTATTGTCGAACAATGAAGTAGATGAAAAGAACCCCACCTACATTCTCAATCTGGATACAGTTTCGACAACACCATTGACCACGATTTTCGTCCTTTCCACTTCAATATGCGCAGCAGCTATGAACTTGATGCCAAGCTTAGCAAAGACGACGATCTGAGGTTTGATGAAGATAGCTATTCCTTAAAGAACACCCTGCTCCTATATCCCTGGAGCCGTGAACGCAAAGTCCTCAGCAAGTTAGCGCTCTATGGCAGAGCCGATATGAGCACCCATTTTATGGATGAATACACTCATTTTTCAGATAACAAGAATTATATCGTCCTTGATATTGATGGCAATGAGATTGAGCGGGAAGTGAATCGGAGTAAAGTACGTTCCAAGATCGCCTTTTTCCCTTTGCGACTCAAGGAAGGAGTAGGAGTTACCTATCGCTTTCCACTCTCTCCCACTGCCGCGCTCACTCTCAGAGGTGGCTATGGTTGGCAGCAGGACTACAATCAAAAGCATACTCAAGCCTTTCCAGCACAGTAATTGATGGTAACAGCTATGAAGTTTACCAGGAAATCCCTGATAAACACAGCAAGGGCATCGAGAGCATAATGATCATCTCTGCCGGGAACATCCTGAAGTTTATCTCCATCAATTCAAGCATGGAATTTTTTTTCCCTTTGATAACACAGAAGCTACTACCAGGTTCGAAAATGAGAATACCATCAGCTTCCGGGTATATCGCAATATCAGTCTGGATGTGGAACTGGATCTCGTTTACGATAAATCTGTGAAGGACTGGCTGCAATACAAGAGCACCAGCAAATTGAGCCTCAACTTGATTTACTGATTCGATATGAAAGTAGTAAACAACACTCTCTACCTGGAAGGTGAACTTAGCAAACACTTGGTTCCCGCCCTGGAACACGAACTGGACAAGCTGATTAAAAAGGAACATATCAATACCATAGACCTGGCCGGCATTACCATGATCGATAGTGCCGGAGTAGCACTTTTTGGAGAGTTGCACAGCAAGCTTGAAGCGCGCAATAGCATCCTGATGTTCCGCAAAGCCAATCCGTCAATTCAGGCCGTGATTGATACCTTTGGTACTCTGAGTCTGAAGAGCTATGCCAGCCCCGCTGAGATGGGATTGTTCGAAAAGATAGGAGACCTTGCCGTCTCAAGCTGGGAGCAATTTGTCATTGTGCTCACCCTTGCTTCTGAAGTCTTCTATTTCAGCGCTTTGGGTTTGATCGACCGCAAAAAGCAGCGTAAAGGCTCATTTGTGCAACAAGCCTTACTTCTGGGTTTTGATGCTTTACCGATAGTCGCGCTCTTATCATTTATCATCGGATTCATCATGCTCTGCAATCGGGAGTCCTGCTCCGGGATTTTGGCGCGGGAGTTTTCATTGCTGATCTGATGGCCGTATCCATCGTGAGAGAGCTCAGTCCCTTGATTACTGCGATAATCGTGGCCGGACGCAGCGGCTCGGCAATTGCTTCTGAGATTGCCACTATGCAAGGTCACCGAAGAGTTGGATGCCCTGCGCATGATGGCCTTAAATCCCATCCGTTACGTAGTAGTGCCAAAGTTCCATGCCATCACGGTCGTTGATGCCCATCCTTATCGTGCTATCCATCCTGGTGGGCATGATCGGAGGAGGTATCATTGCTTTGGGCTATCTGGGGCTGTCTCTGGAAGTCTTTTTACTCCAGAAGTGTGAACATCCTTACCATCAAGGATATCATCATCAGCTTTGGGAAAAGCGTGTGGTTCGCCTGGGTCATCGTGATCATCGGTGCCCATTTTGGTTTCCAGGTCAAAGGTGGGGCAGAGGGCGTGGGAAAAGCTACCACCAAAGCTGTGGTAGCCTCCATCTTTGCCGTTATCATCTTTGACGCGATTTTCAGTCTCCTATACTTATGAAAAAAGAAGCGATTATTCAGATCCGGGACCTGGTTGCCAAATACGGTGAAATGACCGTGTTGGATGGCATCAACGTGGATATAGAGCCCGGAGAGATTACTGTGATCTTGGGTGGCAGCGGATGTGGTAAGACCACTCTGCTCAAAAACATGCTGCGCTTGTATGAACCTTTTTCCGGAAGTGTGAAGTTCTTTGGCCAAGAAATCTTGAGCATGAACGAAGATCAGTACAATGAGATCCTGCAGCAGATTGGCATGCTCTTCCAAAACGGAGCTTTGCTCAATTCCATCTCGGTGTATGACAATGTCTCCATACCCTTGGAACTTCACACCAAGTTGCCCAGACGCCTGATGGATCGCATTATCCGTGTGAAGCTGCATCTGGTTGGCCTGTCCCATGCCACACACAAGTTTCCCTCCGAGCTGTCCGGTGGCATGAAGAAACGCGCGCTCTGGCCAGAGCGATGGCTTTGGATCCTCGGATATTGTTTTGTGATGAACCCTCAGCTGGCTTGGATCCTGTAACATCAGCCGCTTTGGACGAGCTGATCCTGGATCTGAAAAAGCAACTCTCGATGACGATAGTAATCGTGACTCACGAATTGGCCTCCATCCACCGCATTGCGGATAAAATCATCTTTTTGGATAGCGGTAAGATGCTCTTTAATGGCACTCTCGAAGCGGCAAAACAAGCCGGCATCCCACAGATTGATCACTTCTTTGAAGTAGGGAAGTTTTGAGCCTCAAGATCATCGTGGCTATGGCCAATAATCGTGTGATGGGCAAAGACAACCGGATGCCCTGGCACATCCCGGAGGATCTTGCCCATTTCAAACAGACCACTCTGGGGCAGGCCATCATCATGGGGCACAATACCTACCTCTCTATTGGAAAAGCCCTTCCGGAGCGCAAGAACATTGTGCTCAGCCGTGATGTTGATCTTGTCTTGCCTGATGCAGAGGTGATGCATGATTTCGCTAAAGCACTGGCTAAATATCCTGATGCCTTCATCATTGGTGGCGCGGTGGTCTTTGCTGCTGCTCTGCCTCTGGCTGAGTACCTCTATATCACCCATATCGACGATGACATCGAGGGAGATACCTACTTTCCTGAGGTGGATTGGACACTATTTAAATGCCTTAACTGTCAGGCGCAATCAGCTGGGAATGGGCAATATCAATTGCGCTACTGCGTGTATCAGCGCAAGACAGTAGAAACGTCATCCTGACGTTGGAGAGTGGATAGGTCTTCCAGACCTTTATGAGTTATGCGTTATGCGTTTTGCGTAGATGCATCGCCGCCAGCTTGACAAATGAAAACTTGAAAACTCGAAAAGATCTCGCATCTAATCCTTCAGCTGCCCTCTCAGGTTTTCCAGTATCATATCGGCGTGTTTTTCCCAGCTAAAGTCCTTTAAGCGTTCTGAGCCCAAAAAAGATCATCTGTAGTTGCAGTGTAGGGTCATTCAGCACAGTTTGCATGGCATCAGCAATGCTTTGAGCATCATCGGGATCGAAGAGGCGCACAGCTTCAGCCCCGATCTCCGGCAAGGAAGACCGATCCGAACAGATCACCGGTATCCCGGATGCAAAGGCTTCCAATAGCGGTATTCCAAATCCTTCATATAAAGACGGAAACACATACAAAGCAGCATTTTGATAAAGCGCGGCGATATCATCTCCGGACACAAAACCTGGGAAATGCACTCTTTCTCGATCCTTCATGTTTGCGTGATAATCCAAGACTATCTCGGAATTGTTCCACTTTCCGCCACCGCAGACGAGTTCATACTCGGCTTTGATTTCTTCCGGCAGCAGTTCATATGCTTTGAGCAGATTCAGGTGATTCTTGCCCGGATGTTCGATGCGGGCTATGTATAGCATATACTTGCCCTTGAGCCCATACTTCTCTTGCAGTTCGGAGAGTGGCATATCTGTATCCAACTTGGCCGGATTGTAGCCATTATAATTCAGCGTGATCTGTTCCGGTTTCATCATGTAATACCGGATCATATCGTTCTTGGTGCTTTCACTGATGGCAAAGACTGCGGGCGCTTTTTTTCAGATAATGCGGGATCACTTTTTTTGATATAAGCCATCCTCAGCGCGTCGTATTTGCCCGGAATGTGAAACTGTGACAAATCATGGAAGGTGACTGCCGTTGGCACTTTGTAGTGAGCTAAAAGTCGGCGATTACCTGCCGGCAAAAATACCATTTGCCATTTGCGTTTGGCAATTAGGCGGGGCAAGGCATACAGGTGCCAGATCATCGAAAAGATGGGGCGCGCAAGCCATTGCGGCACGATCTCAAAGCTGAGCCCGGGATCTTCCAACGGAAATACTGCCTTATCCTCCGGATGGATCAGAAGAGTCAGCGCTTCATGCTTCAGCAGTTCCCTGACTACATTTACCGTATAGTCTGAGATGCCGCTTTTACCATTATCAAAGGCCAAACAGCTCACCATCAACCTCGCCCTTTTGCTCATTACACTTGGTGCTGTTCTGCCTTATAGCATAATACGCTGCAAAACGGTAGAGCTTGGCCTTCACCAGCCAATCCAAACGTTGTTCTGATGAGATAAAAGATATCTCTGATGTACTCCATCGAAGCAGCCAGCACTACTGAGCGGAAAAAATCCAGATCCTCAGGGTGCTCTTTGTAATAATCCCGATAGATAAATCTCTCAGCTTTGCCTTCACCCATGTAGCGTTTCTTGATTTGGGCCAGAGTGTAGTTGTGAGAATGCTCAACCCGGGCTTCGGGTACGTAGCGAATCTGGTGTCCCAAAGCTTTCATCCGCCATGACCATTCGATATCTTCCGAATATTGGATATCCGGATTGAAGGGATACTCGCGGATGATATCGCTACGCACGGCAGAGCTGGCCAGAGAAAAGAAATGTCTCCAGTTTGCCGATATCTTGCCATCTCCAAAGGCGCGCTCATAGTCTTTCTTTACCAAAGGGATGGCGTCCTTCCGGGCTATCTGATTCGCAAAGACTGCCACCACGGTGGGATCATTTATAAGAGGTTGCACCAGTTGATCCAGCCAATCCCGATCCAGAGGAATGCAATCCGCATTGTTAAAGACGATATATTCACCTCTGGCATGCTTGATCGCGTCGTTCAATACTTTGCCCGGTATATAATCCTGAGGCGCAATCTGATAGAGCACATCCGGCTGGTGTGCTTGTAATAGTTCCCAGCTGCCGTCGGTGGAGCCGGAATCCACACAGATCAGTTCAAAATCCTGGTTTTTTTTGCGCTTTAAGCATGCGCAGGGTGTATTTCAACCAGGGCATTTCGTTTTTTTGCCCTCAGGATTATGCTGATCACAGATCAATCTCCACTTTAGTTTCGTTCAAATGTCCGAAGCGTTTGCGATGGAAGCGATTGCTCATGGACATGATGATCTTCACTCCCCGTCCGCTGGCTTCCATGCCGTCCAGATCAAAGTTATAGGGCTCAGATATGCTATAGCTCAGATTTTCCGGAACCCATTCGATGCCTTTGTCCCAGAAGCGGATGGACAACATATTGGGGAAGAATCGGAACTCCAAAACGATCTCGGAGTCTTCCTGATAGTTATAGCCATAGGTGATGATGTTGTTCAAAAACTCATCCACGATCAGCTCGACTTTTGCTGCCAGATACATATCATCTGTCCACTTGATCACCAATTGCTCACAGTCCTGCGCGGTTTTGCCCACTTCCTTGAGGGCTGAGCGCAGCACAATGTGGTGGTGTTTTATCAAGTGGTGGGCATCTTCTTGCAGCCGGGGATCCTTCAAAACCTGGAAGCAAATAGGTAAAATCGTCCGATGCAGTCTCATAATCATTCTTTTCGAGATAATCTATGATCTTGAAGGGCAGGGTGATACAGGTATCGGTAACGATCTCGTCATTCAAGAGCTTTTTTAGGCCATCCATGCCGAATTGCTGACCATCCGGATCACTGCATTCATAGATGCCGTCCGTGAAGAGCAGATACATATCTGATGTATTCAGATCCACATGATCGATCTCATCCTCGTCATACTTGGTATTTGGCATCCAACCCAAAGGCAGGGAGCCTTTGTGGTCCAGGACAGTGATCCGGCCACTATCCTTGTTAATCCGGATCATCGGGGGATGTCCGGCATTCAGAAAACGGAATTCCTGAAGCTCCAGATCCACCACGCCCATCAATAAGGTAAGGTAGTTGTGCCGGATATATAGATCGTTGTAAAGCCGTTCATTTAGCTTGGTAAATAGTTCGGCCATGGACTTCTCATCGGGATAGGATTCCACCATCAGCTTGATCGTGGATTTGATGGCAGACATCAGGAGCGCGGCCTGCACCCCGTGACCGGAGATATCACCGATGTAAACCACATACTTGGTGGGGCTGATCTTGATGCGGTCAAAGAGGTCACCCCCCACAGCTTCACATGGCTCGTAAAACGAAGAAAAGAGAATCTCGTTATCCAGATACACCCATTTGGGCAGCATGGCCTGCTGGATATTGGCAGCAGTGTTGAGGTCTTTGCGCAGGGTTTCGATCAAGTGCAGATTCTTGCGCTCAGCGCGCTTCAGGGTGATGGTATTGTTGACTCGCGCCAGCAGCTCCAGCTTGGATACTGGTTTTTTGATATAGTCACTGGAGCCTGCTTCAAATCCGCGATTCACGGATTCGTCATCCTGATTTGCGGTTACCAGGATCACCGGCAGGTCGGGGCGGGCTTTTTCCATCAAGCGGCAAGTCTCATATCCATCCAGACCCTTGCCCATGTGCACATCCAGCAAGACCAGGTCAAAATTGCTCTCTATCACTTTCTGCAGGGCTTCCTCGCCACTGTGGCAGTAATCGGTAAGATAATCATCCCGTCTGAGAATGTTGCGGATGATGTTGATCACCACATCGTCGTCATCCACAATCAGGATTTTGGCATCAAGTTCCATAATCACCTCTTTTTGCTTTGAAACAAAGCTATTGCATGGCGGGATATGAGTCAAGGAATATGTTCCGTGGGCATGACTCATTCTGGGTTATGTGTTATGCGTTACGTGTTATGGGTTACGAGTCACTAACACCTAACACCCGAGATACGCTCATGATACGCCTCCACCTTTGGAGTTAATGCCGCTATATGAGTTCAGACCTGCTGATGAACTATGCGGCTATTTCTCTGTTCCGAATAGCCCTCGATTGTCGTGCGGCATTGACTTCAAACAGCGTGCATGCAAGGAAAGAAGTGAAGAACAGCGAGCATGCAAGGAAAAAAGTGAAGAATAGCCTGCATGCGATGGTGAAAACTGAAGAGCATGCTTGCTGCTCGAAGTCGAAAGCGCCTGACATTTTCAGCTCCGATGATGACAGATCCGGAGAGGGTGGTGCATCAAGGCACCGGCTGGTTTTTGCGGGAGCTGTGGAAAGTGCATCCCCTATTGGTGGAAGATATTCTCTACAAACATCGAAACACTGCTGCCAGGTTGATCATTCAATACGCCACGGAAAAACTGAGCAAGGAAGAGCGCTTGCGTTTTAGGAAAGATAAACGGGGAGCATAGCAGTATCCGGTAAATCAACACTTTAGCAGAGCATAGCTCCTGATCGGAGGTCATCACCATGTATAGAAGTCGCTGCCGTGCCTGCTATGGCAAACAAAAACCTTGACGGAATCCAAGCTATTGAAAAAAATCAACACAAAGCATAAATAACTGATATTTAGGGGGTTCAATGAATAACTACTTCATGGAGACCCATCACCATGAATGGATTTTGACGAATCGCTTGGGCTCATACGCATTGGGCACCGGCAATTTGATCAATCAGCGCAAGTATCACGGCTTGTTGATTGCCAGCGACAGAGCCTTTAATCGGCGTCATCTGGTGGCGGGAATTGAAGAACGCGTGGAATGGCGTGGGGAAACTTTTCATCTTGATAGCAATAACTACAGCAATTGCATCCATCCGGAAGGCTTTATGCATCTGGTAAAACCCTGGTTGCGTCCATATCCGGCATTTCTATATTCTGCTTTACCGCATCAGGATGAAATCCTGGTCATGAAAGAAATTATGATGGACGAAAATAGCAATTGCACCCTGGTAAAATATACAAACTTAGGTCACCATAAGCTGCATTTTCACTTTCATCCCAAGTTCAGCATGTGCAATCACCACGATCTGAACGCCCACGGCAGCCTGGATTATGAGCACTTTGACTCCCACATCGAGCAAGTGCAACAAGGCACGAAGTTCTCTGCCAAACGAGGCTGCAACGGGATTGAAGTTCATGGCTACCTGGCCAATGGGGAAGTGATCCCCAATCGCTTTGTGTATTATAATGTGTATTACCCTTGGGAAGTGATGGCCGGATATGCCGGCATCGGAGATCAGCATCTCGCTGTTTCAGGCTACTTTTGATCTGAAAGTGGGAGAGTCAAATTACCTGCTATTTGCTGATTCTGAGATTGCCAACCCCACCAAGACCATCGAAGGCATCGAAAAACG
>JAJOKA010000157.1 GCA_021206555.1 Candidatus Cloacimonadota bacterium
GGCAAGACTCATCTGCTCAAGCTGATGGAAAAACACATCCTGGATGCAGGGTTTGCCGTGAGCTACGTATCCCTCAGCCGACAACTTAACTTAAGCAATCTATCCAACCTCTTTCCCGCTTTGGCCTCGCATCTCATGCTCTGTGATGCCAGAATCCCCGGTCTGCTCAATCCGCTTACCACTCAGAGCATCTCGCATGAGTTCATGCAAAAACTGCCCTTGATCGAGGAAAAGCTCTGTCATCCGTTGCCTGCCCATATATTTCGCGCTTTTGCCCGTTATGACGCGCAAAACATGGTATTGCTCTACAACGCTCTGATGGGTAAAAAGGAGAATGTCACTACTGCCAAAAGAATCTGTCGGGAATACTTCAAGCCCGAACTGAAAACCATGCCCAAATTCCGCCAAAAAGATCACCTGATCAGCTTCTTTGAGTTTTTGCCCTATCTGTTGCAGGCTCTGGGCTACAAAGGCTGGGTAATCCTGATCGATGAGCTGGAAATCACCGGTAAATTGGGCAAGGTGGCACGCCTGAAGTCATATCAAAACCTGGCTTGGTTGCTGAACTGGAACAAGCAGCACAAACTTCCCATCTACACTCTTGCCGCATCGGTGAAAGCCTTGCAGGAAGAGGTGTTTTTCGGCAAGAAGAAAAAACGACGCGGAAGAAATGCCGATCTTGGCCGCGGAACGCTTTTCAGATAATGAAGCCGGCATCATGAAGAGCTTCTTTGAATCCGCCACGGATTCTCACAATCTGGTGTTAGCCCCGGTGGCCAGGAAAGAATTGACCATGCTATTGGATCAGCTCTTGGAAATCCACCATCAAGCCATTGACTGGAAGTATCCCATCCCCGAACGCTTTGTGGCTGATGCTTTGAAGATGATCGAGCCCACCGGCAAGCCCGTGCGTCAGATCGTGCGCATCTTCATCGAGATCATGGATCTTTTTGCCCACAGCGGCAAGATGCCGCCATCCTTTACGCAAAACCTGATCGAGACTGCGGATTTTGAAGAGGAAGAAGGCGTGGATGGCAATGGTTCCGGCCTGATCGAAACCAATCTGCAAGATCTCTTTGACCTGTAAGCAGCAGATGAACGAAACCCGGCAACTCACTATCCCGCTGGAAGATAAGATCCGCGAAGTCTTCCCCTTGGAATCCCTATACAAGGATCCCGATGCCTATTCGGTATTCACAGGGCGCAACCTGCCATCCTTCGTCAAAGACTGGCTGATCAAGTGTTTTTCCGAACAGGGCTACTTTGACAAAGAAGCCTGCATGGCCTTTATTGAAGAGAAAATCCCTCGCAAAGGCACCAATATCCGTCGGCAACTGCTGCATTCCCGAAAGCCCTTGCAGATCTTTTCCCGGATCATTGTGAACACTGATCTGCTCAATGGTATGATGAGTTTCAGCATCCCGGATTTGGGGATTGGCAAACGGGAAGGGGTGGTCTCGCAAGGCATGGCAGCGAGCAAGATTAACCGTCTGCACGAAGGTGAAGTGTGGGGCATCCTGGTGTTGAACTACATCCCGCCTCTGGAAGGGGCCAAGGGTTATGTGGAGCTAAGCGATTTCAAGCCTTTTGAACCATATCAGGTGCATCTGGATTATTTTCTGCAAGCGCGGGCACGATTCAGCACTCTGGAGTGGATCGATCTCTTGATCCGTTCGATGGAGACCAATCCCGATTATACCGGAGGAAAAAGCCCCTTTAGCCTATCGAAGAAACTGACCTATCTCTCGCGGCTCTTAGTGTATGTGGAGCCCAATCTGAACATGATCGAGCTGGCACCCAAGGGTACGGGTAAATCATACATATTCAACAATCTATCCAAGTATTCCTGGACCGTGAGCGGGGGTATCGTGACTCGGGCCGGGATCTTTTACAATCTCAGCACGCGCAGCCCGGGAATCATCCATCACTACGACTTCTTGGCTTTGGATGAGATCGAAACCCTGAACTTTGCCAAAGAAGAGGACATTCTGGGTGCCTTCAAAAACTATCTGGAAAACGGGAAAATCGTGGTGGGGAACTATCAGAACATCTCTGATTGTGGCCTTATGCTCTTGGGCAACATCGCTTTAAACCAGCAACTGCAACCCAAAGATCGGGTGTTCTTCCGGCATCTGCCCTCCTTCTTTCAGTCATCGGCTTTGGTAGATCGCATCCATGGCTTCATTCCCGGTTGGGTGCTCTACCGTTTTACCGAAGATCTGAAGCTGAGAGGCTATGCTCTGAATAGCGAGTATTTCGCTCAAATCATGCACCTGTTGCGCTTTGAAAACAGCTATGGTGAGATCGTCAAATCTTCGTTGGACTCCCCAAAAAACGCCGATACCCGCGATACCAAGGCAGTTCTGAAGCTCTGTACAGCTTACCTGAAACTGCTGTATCCCCATGCCGTGAGCCGGGAAGAC
>JAJOKA010000097.1 GCA_021206555.1 Candidatus Cloacimonadota bacterium
TCCGCACTTTAGGCCCCTTTTTCAGCTCCGAGCTGATCTCAAACATTATCATCACTGCTCCCGAAGCAGAACTGGACTTTACCAATGATCTCATTGAGCAGTATTTTGAGCCGGTTCATAAGCCTTTTCTGGTGATTGCCGGTGGCGTGGAGCGTCAGGACAGCATCTTTGGCGCGCTGCAAAACTGCCCTTCGGATACCGGCCTGGTCTTCGTCCATGATGCCGTGCGCCCATTCATCAGTCTGGAATTGATCGCGGAACTCTATGAGATTGCCGATCAATATGGAGCAGTGATTCCTGCTGCCAGCATCAAAAACACGGTAAAAATGGTGGAAGGAGAATGCGTGGCCTCCACTCTGCAACGTGACCGACTGATCCAAGTCTTTACTCCGCAGGTGTTTTCATATTCCTTGCTTTTGAAAAGCTACGAAAAGGCTTATCAGGACGGCTTTGTCAGCACCGATGATTCAGCCCTGGTGGAACACTTCGGGCACAAGGTATATTACCATCTCACCTCAGATCTGAACATCAAAATCACCGATGAGTGGGATTTCACATTGGCCCATCTTTTGATTGAAAATAACATTATGATATAAAGGTAAGGATATGCGTAATAGCTTTTTATCCAAGTTGTCAAATCTCAAAATCACTCTCCCCTTGCCATTCCGGGATTGGGATGCGGCGTGTTGGGCATGGCTTTGCCCAAAGTGTCCATCAATCTGGGATCACACGCTTCCAAACTACTCAAAGCATTGGAGTATCGTGGTTACGACAGCACCGGTGCCGCCTTTTTGGGCGAAGATAAAGATAAGATAGTGCTGCTCAAGGATGTGGGCGCGCCTTCGACTCTGGTGAAGACTCTGGGGATCGAAAAGCAAAGCGGCAAGATCTTCTGTGGTCAGGTGCGCTGGGCTACCTTTGGCTTTGTGAACAAGGTGAATGCTCAACCCCATGTAGTGAAGTGCAAACGCCATCTCTTTGGCGCGCATAACGGAAACATCACCAATACCCGTGAGCTCAAGGTCTTTCTCACCCAAGAAGGGCACACCGTGCTTTCGGACAACGACGGCGAAAATGCTGGTGCACAGTGTGGAGCATTATTTCGATATTGAGATGCACAAAACGGCAATCCCACCGAGCCGAAGCCCGCAAAGCCCTGTATGACGCAGAGCAGATCATTCAGACTGCCGAGAAGATGCAGGGCTCCTATGCCGCGGTGATCGTGGATCCCGAAACGGAGTGTTCCTGGGCGATCAAAGCCGGTTCCAGCCTATACTTCGGGGTGGGAGAAGTGGATGATATGCCGTTTTCTTTGGCTTCCAGCGATCTCACCGCTGTCTTGCGCTTTACCAAGATGCTGGTGAACCTGCGTGAGGGGGAATTTGTGGAATACACTTCGGATTACTTCCAGGTGTATGCCTTGAAAAATCTCAAGTTCAAACGCCTTAACCAGCCGGATGAAGTGTATTCCACCGGCGATAAGATCGCTACTCGCGCGGTGTATTCCAAACTGAGAGCAGAAGATGTGGAGCTATTGCCGGATTTTGAATACTTCATGGAGCAGGAAATCTATGCTCAGAGCGAATCCACCGGCAAGCTGATCAAGCTATTTCAGGGTGGTTCGAATACCGGCCGTTACATGCTGGAAATCATTGACAAAGCCGGTGTACGCGATCTATTAACAGAGAGTATGCTGGAGATACTTGGTCAAACCAATCCTGAAGACAAGCTTGTCCGCTTCAATCACTTATGTGAATCCAAAGCGGTGCAGGAATTTTACCAAAGCGCACAGCAGAGCTATTCCGCGATCTTTGATGTGTCCGTGAAAGAGGATTTTGACAAAAAATACTTCTTCTCCAATGAGAAAAATATCTTCATCGAGCTGATGGGCAAAGAGTATGATCAGCAGCGTTTGATCATTGCCAAAGCCCTGGACAGCATCTCAGAACAAGTGGATGTGGCGGATTTTGAGAGCAGTGTAAAGGACTTTCTATCCTTGATCAAAAACACGGTGGTGAACAGCCGCAATGCCTATTCCATCGCGTGCGGCACCTCATTCCATGCCACCAAGATTGCCGCGCTGTTCTTCAATGAAATTGCCCGCATCGAGCTGATCCCGATTTTACCCGGTGATTTCCGCGGTGAGTATTCAAACAGCATCAAGGATAACGACCTCATCATCGGCGTTTCGCAGAGCGGAGAGACGAAGGATCTCATCGATATCTTCAATGACATTGATTCCACCGATCTTGATGTGCGCAAAGTGGTGCTGGTGAACAATATGAACAGCACTTTGGGGCAGGAAAAGAGCGATGTGGCTATCCCCATTCTCTGTGGCCCGGAGATCGCCGTGCCAGCCACTAAAAGCTTCATGAACCAGATCACGCTGTTCTATTATCTGGCCATCCGCATTGCTGAGATGAAGCTAAGGGAAATCGAAGTCAATCTTGACCCTGTGACCCGCAAAGCCCGGGAAGAGCAGCTAGCCCGTCGTTTCAAGTCTCTCAACGACATACCCATGTTGTTACGTGAAACGGTGGAAAAAAACCGATGATATGATCGACAGCATGGCGGCCAAGATCTATATGGAGCCTTCTCTGCATATCCTGGCCACCAAGATCAGCGGAGTGGCCATGGAAGGCGCGCTGAAGATCCGCGAGACGGTGCTGAATCATGCCGAAGGGCGTGAAGCCAGCGAGTTTAAGCATGGCCCCAATACCATTCTCGGCAAGAATACCGTCTTTGGCGTGAAGCATGTGCGCAGTTTCGTGCGGGCTTTCAGCCAAATGATCGACGATATCGATGAACAGGCTGAAGCCAATGGGATATCCCACAAAGAGCAGAAGGATCTGCTGAAAGCTCTGGCCGACTACGTGTTTACCCACAATGTGCCGTTCAATCTCTCAGCAGAGGGAACCAAACTCTTTAATAAGACGGTGAAGAATCAGGACTTCTTCGAGCCCTTGTACCGCAATTATCCTTTGATCTACGTGACCGGGCCGGATGCTCGGGACGTGAATCTCACTATCTCTCAGATCAATACTCACAAGATTCGCGGGGCCAATACATACGTGATCGCGGAGGAGAATGAGCAACTGCTCAAGAATGCTTCGCAGAACCCTAATGAAGAAGGCTATTATCATTGGGCCTATATCATGCTGCCCCGCACCGGCGATAGCCTGATGACTTGCTTTTCGGCCACGATCGTGCTGCAACTATTAGCGCTCAGGATGAGCGTGCGCAAGATGAAAAAGCTGGATCTGCTGGGGGTCAAAGACCACGGCGTGCATCCGGACGTGCCCAAGAACGTTTCCAAATCTATCACGGTGGACTAAAAGATGAGAATCGGCTTTGGTTACGACGTTCATCGCCTGGTGCATGACCGCAGTTTGATCTTGGGTGGAGTAGAGATTCCCTTTGCCAAAGGCTTTTGGGACACTCGGATGCCGATGTGCTGATCCACAGCATTTGCGACGCGCTATTGGGAGCCCTGGCTCTGGGTGATATCGGCCGACATTTTGCCGATAGCGATCCCGCCTTCAAGGACATCGATTCCCGCATTCTGTTGCGTAAGTGCTATGCCATGATCCGTGAGCGTAAGTATCTGATAGCCAATCTGGATGCCACCATCTGTGCCGCTGCGCCCAAGCTCAGTCCCCACATTGACGAGATGCGAGCTGTGCTGGCCGCGGACCTGGAATGTGAACCGGGTCAGATTTCCATCAAAGCCACCACTGAAGAAGGACTGGGAGTCTCCGGTTGTGGCGAAGGCATCAGCGCCACCACGGTTGTGTTGATCATGCCGGAAGGATTGCTGTGAAGGCGCTGGGCGTAATCGGCTTTCACCATAGCGGGAAAACGACCCTGGTGGTATCCCTGGTCAAGGCGCTCACCGCGCGCGGCCTGCGCGTGGCCACCATCAAAGACATCCACAATGAGCAGTATCGCGTGGACACCCAGGGCAAAAACACCGCATTACATATCGCTGCCGGCAGTGTGCAAACCTTTGCGCGAGGACTGCATGACAGCGCGATGATCTATCCTCATCCCCTTTCTCTAAAAGAGATCATGCCGCATCTTAAGGCTGATATCCTGATTATCGAAGGCATGAAAGATGCCGCGGTGCCCAAGATCGTCTGCGCGAAGAACTCCGGTGACATCGATGAACTGCTGGATGACAGCGTGATTGCCATTAGCGGAGTGATCTCAGACGAACTCAAACAGTATCAGGGCTTGGATGCATGGAGCGCGGAACGTGAGATCGATGAACTGTGCCAAATCGTGCTTTCCAAGAGCTTCAAAATGTTACCCCAGGCTGATCCCGAGTGTTGCAGCCGTTGTGGAAGCACCTGTTATCAGATGGCCTGTGATATCGTTCAGGGCCGTCGCGAGCGCAGTGAATGCGTGATGGATAGCGGCAATGGCCTGATCCTGGAAGCAGGTGGCCGCGAGATCGCCATCGTGCCTTTTGTGCAGGACATCTTGCGCGACACCATCCTCGGTGTCTTGAAGAACCTGCGTGATACCGATATCAGCAAAGAAATCAGGATTACTTTCCAGCATGACTAAGAGTGAATACTTCTGCGAACGCGATCCCAAAGCCTTTCCCTTGTGGCAAAAAGCCACAGTGGGCATTGCCGGTGCCGGGGGCTTGGGCTCAAACATCGCTATGCTGCTGGCGCGAGCGGGGATCGGCAAACTGATTGTCAGTGATTTTGACGTGGTTTCCGTCTCCAATCTCAACCGTCAGGCTTTCAATCTGGATCAGGTGGGACTCCCCAAGGTGGAAGCTTTGGCGCAAAACATCCGCCGGGTCAACCCATATATCGAGTTGGATACCTACAATGTCCGTCTTGATGAAGAAAACATCCCCAAGCTCTATCACAGCGTGGACATCATGATCGAGGCTTTTGACACGGCCAATGCCAAGGCTATGCTCATCGAGTGCTGCACTCGTCATTTTCCCGATCTGGAAATCATCTGTGCCTCGGGGCTTAGCCGGCTTTGGCAGAGGGGAAGATATCCGGATCATGCGCAGCGGAAATCTGCACATAGTGGGTGATCTGGTATCGGAACTCAGCCCCGGAATCGCCCCGATTGCCACGCGCGTGATGATCGTTGCAGCAATGCAGGCAAACCTGGCCCTGGAGAGAATCGTATGGATACACAAATAACGATCAATGGACACTTAAAGCCCTGGACTGAGGGTATGACGGTGCAGGACGCGCTGAATCTGATGAACTATACTTTCCGCATGCTGGTGGTGAAGATCAATGGGGAATTGGTGCCGCGTAAGGATTATGCAAGTGCCACCATCCCCGCCGGCGCAGACGTGATGGTGATTCATCTCATCAGCGGAGGTTGAGCATTTTGTGAAGCTGCAAACTCAGCTTCACCGGTAGACCGTCTTCCAATAACCACTCAGCCAGAGTTTCTGGGGCTAAGAGCGTGCTTACGGGAGAGAAATGGATGGCGTTCACCTGTGGTTTATGAATCTCCAGAAAAGCTTTGGCAAACTCATAATCAGGATAATTGGTCAGCACAAACTTCAGCTCATCATGTGCTTTCAGGCTTCTAAGATTGTATTTCATGAAGCTGTCACCACAGCCACTGCCGGGGCATTTTACATCCACAATCTTGATTACCTGATCTGGAACTTCACTGATGTCCAAAGAGCCATTGGTCTCCAGCAGCACGGTATAGCCCAGCTCCAAGAGCTTCTCCATCAGGGGAATGGATGCTTCTTGCCAAATGGGTTCGCCACCGGTGAGCTCTACCAGTTTGCAGGGATAGAGGGATATGGCATGCATGATCTCATCAAAGCTGAGCCACTCACCCGGCGCGTGAGAATACTTTGTGTCGCACCAGGAGCAGCGCAGATTGCAGCCGGAGAGCCGGATGAAGACGCAGGGCATCCCCTGATAAGAGGATTCTCCTTGCAGGCTATAGAAAATTTCGCAGACTTCCAGTGTATTCATCAAAAGGGTAGGTAAGGGAAATCCTTGTGATAACCCAAAGCGTCATCGATGGCATCATTGATCTCCAGCGGGTCACCAATCACGAATTTTTCCCGATTCCCGGTGCGGAAGATGGTATAGTCCTCATCCCCGGTATCCAGAAGCTCCAGATAATCACTGTCGCCATAGCGGGGAATGCCGTCCACCAAGAGGAGTTTGATGCCCGGCGCGTCCAGAGTCATCAGGTTTTCAAAGGGATCGCTTTCCACCTTGTCCACAAGCAGTAAGTTATCTGTGCTTGAGGGATTTAGTTGCGCGTAAGCAGGATTCAGATAGAGGGCTCTGGCGGCATTTTGTGTAACCATCCGGTACAGCTCACGGGGCGCGATGTGCGGGAAATGCTCACGAATCACAGCAAATTCGGCGATCAAGTTGGTCTCCCCACTCATCGTGGAGTCGGTTCCGATCACCACGTTTGCCCCTAGTTCCAAGGCGTGGTCAATATCAAAAGTTTCCCCAATCAATAGTAGTTTGATCCCGGACACCAGCATACTGTTGCACCAACATCGGCAATACGGCGGATTTCCTTCTTGGAAAAGGCGATACCATGGATCATCATCGTGTTTGCCATGAGCAGCTTGCGCTCATCCAGAAGCGCGAATTCGGCTTTGGTGACCTCATCCGTTCCTTCACCAAGGTGGATGATAAAGGGCATCTTGCCTTTTGTCATGGCCATTTCTTCTTCCGGACTGCCCCCGCCCCACCAATTGCCTAAGGTGATGGAGTGGCATTGCCGGAAGTGTTTGGGCACGATGATCGGCATGGCGTCATAATAGGCGTCTAATTGCAGGGGAGCATGATCGTGCACGATGCCACAGCCGGAAAAGAGGTTTTTGTATGCTCCCAACCTGGCAATGCTATAAGCTTTGGGCTCCAGCAATTGAAAGCTGCCATCATTGAACCAGTATTTGTTGCGCTCCTGAAAGCTATAGGAATCCTTCATGTCCTCTACCCAGATGTGGGAATTGGGGATAGGGACGGTGATCTCCGGCTCGCGGCACCCAATTTCCGATCAGATGGTCATGCGCGTTGATCAGCGGAGCGTAGGCTATGCTATCCGGAACATCAAGGGTTGGGCCATCTTCTGATAAACTGAGACTCAGAGTATACCGCACATCATCAGCAGTGACAGCCCCGAGTCCGGCGATGATCTTCATGCCCGAACTTCTTTGATCCTTTTGATGAGTTTTGGCACCACTTCGAAGAGATCGCCCACGATCCCCAGATCCGCCACTTTGAAGATGGGCGCGTCGGGATCCTTGTTGATCGCAATGATGTAATCGGCACTGCTCATGCCGGCCAGATGCTGGATCGCTCCGGAGATGCCGATGGCGATATAGATACTTGGTTTCACGGTCTTTCCCGTTTGCCCCACCTGATGCGAATAGGCGATCCATTCGCTGTCAACTGCAGCCCTGGACGCGCCAACTGCTCCATCGAGAGCTTCGGCAAGTTCTTCGATCATGCTAAAGTTTTTGGCATCCTTGATGCCCCGTCCTCCGGCTACGATCACGTTGGCATCAGTGATGTTTACCAGATTGGTCTTCTCTTTTACAAAACTGACGAAGCGGGTGATATCCTCTTCCAGCTCAAAATTGTATTCTTCACGAATCACAGTGCCACTACGGGAGTCATCCCGAGGGATGGGATTCATCACTTTGTGACGCACGGTGGCCATCTGGGGACGGTGGTTTGCCGTGAGAATGGTGGCCATGATATTGCCCCCAAAAGCAGGGCGGGTCTGCATTAGATTGCCGGTTTCCGGGTCAATCTCCAGACCGGTGCAATCCGCGGTGAGCCCAGTATTTAAATCAATGGCGACCCTGGGGATGAAACTGCGACCGATCACCGTGGCTCCGGCTAAGATGATGGCGGGTTTATATTTATGTGCCAGATGCGTGACCGCTTCGCTGTAACGCTCATCCCGAAAACTGGCCAGGGCGGGATCGTCGATCTGGATCACCTGGTCTGCTCCATAGGCAATCAGCTCTTCGGCCATGCCGTTAAGATTGTGCCCCAAAAGCACCGCGCTGAGCTCGCAGGATAGCTGATCCGCCAGTTCGCGGCCTTTGCCCAAAAGCTCATGAACCACACCCGCAAGGATGCCTTCACGCTGCTCGGCATAGACCCAGATTCCGGAGTATTGGCTCTTATCGATTGCTTCTTTGGCGGCTTTGCGGATAATGATGGCATCAAAAGGACAGGCCTGCACGCAGGCTCCACACAAGACACATTTATCAATGTCAATTTCTGCGAGTTTGGCTTCCACCCGGATCGCGTCATAAGCACACGCTTTCAGGCAGGCACCACAACCAACGCACTTTTCAATAATAACTTCGATCATTCTCGTCTCCTGAGCAATACACTATTTGACAGCCAATTCTTGTCAAGCTGATTTTGCTGATCGCAGCATATCACCCTCTCGAGATCAGCCCAATCCGCTCATGCCAAGTCTTAGCTATTACTGTCAACCTGTTGGCTCTGAGCATCA
>JAJOKA010000155.1 GCA_021206555.1 Candidatus Cloacimonadota bacterium
TTGAACTCCTGCGCTTCGCAACGAAGTCCAAGGGTGATAAAAACTATTTCTTTACAAATTTGGCCTCCCCGTAGGATGGCACCATAAACAAGCAAAAGGACATACATTAAGTGACTAAATTTACCGATCTTACATTACCCGAACCCATCTTGCGTGCCGCAAAAAGACCTGGGTTTTGAGCACCCCACTCCTGTGCAGGAACTCACTATCCCCTGGGTCATGGACCACGAAGAGGATCTTATCGCACTGGCTCAGACCGGCACCGGCAAGACCGCAGCCTTCGGGTTTCCCATTCTCGCGCAGACCGACATCGAAGTCAATAGCGTGCAAACCATCATTCTTTGCCCAACGAGGGAGCTCTGTCTGCAAATCACCAAAGACCTTATCGCTTACGCCAAATACATGCCTCGAGTCAAGATCGTGGCCGTCTATGGCGGAGCTCCGATATATAAACAAAAAGACGCGCTCAATGCCGGAGCCCACATTGTGGTGGGCACTCCCGGACGCGTGAACGATATGATCCGCCAAAAAGTCTTGCACTTGGAACGAGTAACCCAATTGGTGCTGGATGAAGCGGATGAAATGCTGAATATGGGCTTCAAGGATGAACTCTTTGAGATCATGAGCCACACTCCGGCAAGCAAACAAACCATGCTCTTTTCCGCCACTATGCCCAAGGAAGTGGAACATCTGGCCAATAGCTTTATGAAAGATGCCACGCGCATGAGCGCCGGTGGTGAAGACAAAGGTGCGGAAAACATCGAGCACTTCTTCTACAAAGTTCAGGCCAAAGATAAATATCTGGCGCTCAAGCGCATTGCGGATATGAGCCCGAAGATCTATGGCATTATCTTTTGTCGCACCAGAAACGAAACGCAGGACATCGCCAATAAGCTCCAGCAGGATGGTTACAATGCCGACGCGCTGCATGGGGATCTTTCTCAACCGCAGCGTGAACTGGTGATGCAGCGCTTTCGCAGTAAATACGTGCAACTACTGGTCGCCACCGACGTGGCCGCGAGGGGTTTGGACGTGGACGACCTCACGCACATCATCAATTATCATATTCCCACCGATCCGGATATCTATATCCATCGCTCCGGACGCACCGGCAGAGCAGGCAAAAGCGGCATTTCCATCAGTATCATGAATCACAAGGAAGCCGGAGCCCTCAAGGCTGTGGAGAAACGTCTGGGACGCGAAATCTCCTGGCAAAAGGTTCCCGGTGGCCGTGAAATCTGTGAAAAACAGCTCTTTCACTTCATCGACAACGTGGAACGAGTGGAGATCAATGAAGAACAGATCGGCTCCTTTTTGAATAGTGTTTACAAAAAGCTTAGCTGGATGACTCGTGAAGAGCTGATTCAGCGCTTTGTCTCCGTGGAGTTTAACCGCTTCCTGGATTATTATAAGAATATGCCGGATCTGGATAATTCCGCGCCGCAGAAAAAGGCACCAAGAGAGGATAAGGCAAACTTCACTTTCACCACCTTCCGCCTCAATTTGGGACACAGCATGGGGCTCACCAAGCGTGAACTGATGCGCTATATCAATCAGCTCAAGGTAGGCCGGGGGATCGAGATCGGACAGATCAACATCTTTGGCGATTACTGCTTAGTTGACCTGGATGCCAGATATCAAAAGTGAACTGCTGCAAGCCTTTAGCAAAGTGAAATATAACAATGGCGTAACGGTGGAAGCCGTGATCGGAAAACAGTCCAAACCGGAGTCAAATCGCAAGGATGACTGGAAATCCCGTCGCAGCACCAAGAAGTCCGATGCTCATGTGGATTATGACACCACCTACCATGGCCGCAACATTTGGACAGCCGAAGAAGGCCAAGCCAAGAAAAAAAGCTATGGTAAAAAAGCCAAAGATAGCGCTGCTCCAAGAGCTTATGGTAGAAAGACCAATGAGGGCTCTACTGCTAAAGCCTACGGCAATAAAGCCAAAGATGATGCCGCTACGAAGGGCCAAAGTAATAAGGCCAAAAACACCTTTAGCAAATACACCGTGGGGCGCAAGAAGGACAGCTGATAGCAGCTTTGCCCCTTTTCAGCATAGCATAACTCAGTAAGATATAGCACCGATGGATATCACCACTGGTGCTTTTTTTTAAGCGCGAAAGGTAGATACTCCTTGTCACAGTGTCTTGATACATTATTATTTATCTGTAACTGAGCTAAGCTCATGGCAGCCGAATTGCATCATTTCTTGCTCACTGCACGAGCTTGGGTAGCGTCCCTAACTCTTAGGAAAGGATATCAGGTCTTTTGATGAAAACTGTCCCGCCACAATCAGACGAAGAGCCCGGTAGCAAGTCTTCCGATCTGGATCTCAACGTGCTGCAAAGCTTGTCTCAGCAGGATCTGATAGCTCTGTGTCTTGATCTGCAGCAAGAAATCCGCAGCCAGAGCAGTGAGCTGAAACACTTTCGTTGCATCTCTATGAATTTGCTCCCCTTGCTTATCTCTCCGTAATGATCTGGGGCAGAATCATCAGCGCGAACCTCACTGATCCGTGATCATGGGTGTAAAACGCAGCGATCTCCTCAATATGCCACTCAGTCATTTTGTGCACGGAGGATCAAAATGTTTGCAAGCTAAGATGCGAACAGCTCTTTGGTGAAGCCAAGCCACAGGTCTGTACATTGCGGATGTTGCGTTCAGGCCATACCATGTTCTGGGCTCAGATCGAAGCCCGTCTGGACACTCAGGCTGCCTCTGGAAAGCCGGTTTGCAGGCTCATCCTCAGCGATGTGTCGGAACGAGTCAGAAACGAGCAGGACTATCGGGCTCAAAATGAAGAGATAAGCAAATTTTTTCGAAAGCTCCCTGGATCTGTTGTGCATCGCTTCTACCGATGGCTATTTCTTGAAGCTGAACCGCGAGTGGGAAAAGGCTTTGGGCTATCAGCTGGCAGACCTGGAGCACAAACGCTTTTTGGATCTGGTGCATCCGGAAGATTTTGCCGCGACTATCGAGCAACTAACCCATTTGGGGCAAGGCGATGAAGTGTTGAGTTTACCAATCGATATCGCCACAAGATGGTTCTTATCGCTGGATAGAGTGGCGCTCAATCCCAGCCGGCAAGACCATCTATGCAGCGGCCAGGGATATTACAGAGCGCATCCTGGCCGAGCACAAACTGCGGGAAAGCGAAGATCGGTTCAAGTATATCTTTGAAGCGGCAAACGTGGGTAAATCAATTACTCTGCCCGATGGCACCCTCAGCGTGAATCAGGCTTTTGCTGATATGCTGGGTTACTCGATCGATGAGCTTAACGCGCTAAACTGGAAAGATATCACGCCGGCAGAAGATATCCCCTGGATCGAAGAACTACTGGAGCCCTTAATCCAAAATCGCAGCAACTCATTGAGGTTTACCAAACGCTATGCCCACAAGAACGGATCTACCGTATGGGCTGATGTGAGCATCAGTACGCGTTACAACGAAGATAACTCTCTGAGACATTTTATTGCCACGATTGTGGACATTTCTCAGGCTCGCAGCACGGAGCAGAAGTATCAAACGCTCTTTTCGGAGATGCTGAATGCCATGGCCATCCATGAGATTATTTTGGATGAGACGGGAAAGCCGGTGGACTACCGTTTCCTGGACGTAAATCCGGCCTTTGAGCGCATGACATCGCTGAAGAAGGAGGACGTGATAGGTAAAACCGTGCTTGAGATACTGCCCGGAACCGAGGATTACTGGATTCAGACCTACGGGAGAGTGGCTTTGACCGGTGAACCCGCTTTCATTGCCGAGTATTCCAAGGCCTTGGATAAGTATTTCGAAGTAACTGCCTATCGGCACGCGGAAGGGCAGTTTGTCTGCATCTTCACTGATGTAAGCCAACGCAAGCGGATGGAGGCAGAACGCGTCAAGCTGCAGGAACAGGTGCAGCAGGCTCAGAAGATGCAATCCATCGGACGTTTAGCCGGAGGAGTGGCCCACGACTTTAACAACATGCTGGGCATCATCATCGGCCACGCGGAGATGGTT
This sequence comes from Candidatus Cloacimonadota bacterium, assembly GCA_021206555.1. GTDB lineage: Bacteria > Cloacimonadota > Cloacimonadia > Cloacimonadales > Cloacimonadaceae > UBA5456. The sequence goes on from JAJOKA010000155.1 coordinate 4,010, forward strand.
ACGGAGCAATTGCGTCCGGCAGATCCCATATACGCTGACATCATGCAGATAAGACAGGCTGCCAAACGCTCCGCGGATATTACTCGTCAGCTCCTGGCTTTTGCCAGCAAGCAGAATATATCTCCCAGGGAGATGGACTTGAACCTGTTGATTGCGGATTTGCTGAAGATGCTGCGCAGGTTGATCGGAGAAAACGTCGAGCTCGGCTTCCGGCCTCATCCCGAGCCTTGCGTGGTAACCATGGATCCTTCGCAGATCGATCAGATACTGGTCAATCTCTGTGTCAACGCTCGTGATTCGATCAGCGCGGAGGGCAGCATCACCATCGAGACCGGCATCATCAGCTCATGCGGGACAAAGCTTCAAGACTCCGGACTTCTGGCCGAGCAGGAATGCGTGGTATTGAGAGTCTCCGATACCGGTTGTGGCATGGATAGTGCTACGCTGGCAAAAATGTGGGAACCCTTCTTTACCACCAAGGAACTGGGCAAAGGCACCGGCTTGGGTTTGGCCACCATCTATGGCATTGTGCAGCAAAACCATGGGCATATCGCAGCGGAGAGCGCACCGGGTGAGGGAACACGGATTACCATCTCTCTGCCCAGGGTTATGCATCCGGTGGGGAGTCAGGATTATGCGGTTCCAAGGCTGATCAAGGGCGATGAGCACATCCTGGTGGTAGAAGACGAAGTATCCATCCTGAATATGACATGCAGGATGCTGGAGAAGATGGGCTATCAGGTGATGGCCAGCGCGGACGCTACCCAGGCCTTGGAACTGGCCAAAAACCCCGATACCCCGCATTGATCTTCTGATTACCGATCTGATGATGCCGAAGCTCAGCGGTGTTAAACTTGCTGAACTGATCCGCATCTTGCGCCCGGGATTACCTTGCCTCTATATGTCCGGCTATTCCAGCGCTCCGATCCTCCCTGAAAGAGATCAGATCAAGTTCGGCGTGTTCATGCCAAAACCCTTCACCGCGCTTGAGCTTTCCACCAAAGTCAGAGATGCCCTCAATCTGCGCGATTGAAGAAGAGCAAAAATTATCAAAACTTCTTGCTTGACAGCCAGAGCGGCCGTCAGTATAGCAAATATTATCAAATACGCAAAGTAGAAAGGTCTTCCAGACCTTTGATAGTAGAAGCGTCTTCCAGACGCTTGCATACGGCAAGATGCCGCGTCTACCATTCATGCTTCAAGATGAAGCATCTACATCAGGATTGAAAATGCACAGAAGAACAGAGCTGGACAAAGCTATTCGCTTTATCGAAAACGGACTGAAGACCAAGCTGATCTTGGAAGATATCGCCGAGCAGGCAAACATGAGTGCCTGGCACTTTCACCGCGTATTCCTGGCTTCCACGGGAATCACGGTGGGAGAATACATCCGCAAACGCCGGATGAGTGAAGCTGCCAAGGAACTGGTGTTTACCCAAAAACCCATCAAACAGCTTGCCGGTGAGTATCAGTATGAATCTCAGGCTGCTTTCACCAGATCATTCACGAATGTCTATGGCGTCACTCCCGGGAAAATCCGACGTCAAATAGGCCCTCTGCAGTTCTTCCATGCCTTCATCCCAAATGCACAAGGAGAAAAAAATGCTATCACCTACGATCAAACACAAAGATGCCTTTCGCGTGGTGGGAATCTCATGTCAGAACACCATGAAGCAAAAATGACATTCCGGCTCTGTGGAACCGGTTCAACACCGAGATCTGCGGAAAAGTTCCCGGGGCGGAAAACGTAAAAGCGGCATTGGGAATCTGTTTCTACACCGATCAGGCTGAAATGAACGAAGATACTCCCTTCACTTACCTTGCCGGCCTGGAGTATCCGATTGATCTGCCGATCCCGGATGGGATGGAAAGTCGCGATGTCCCCGCCGCAGACTATGCCGTTTTCGAACACAAAGGCGCTCTGGATACGCTGTCCGATACCTATGACGCGATCTACAGCACTTGGTTCCCCAATAGCGAATACAAAAAGAAGTACTTCCGACGATTTGGAGCTCTATGATGAAAGATTCATATATGGAGCCGGAGAATCGATCATGGAAATCTGGGTTCCCGTCGTAAGGAAATAATCAGTTAGTGAGCGGAGCAGCCGTGCTGCTCCGCTTCTCTTTTGCCCCAAACCCAAACTAATGGCTTTTTTTCGTTGTTTGAGTGATCCTTTGGCATAAATCATCGGCTCTTAGCCCCTGCTTAGCATTCTCTGATCCTGTGCTCGGGAGCGAAGCATGTGAAGCCATTCTCTGGAAAATCCTTGACTCAGATGCTGAAGCCAAAATACTGGCGGTTGAATAAAGCAAAAGGAAGAAACATGAAAAGAATCCTGATCGTAATTCTGTTACTCGCCACACTGCTGGCAGCAGTAGCATGCGGCAAAAAAGACAACCCGGAAAGCGTTGCAGACGCTTTTCTCACAGCTTTGGAAAACCAAGATTTTGAAGGTGCCAAGAAATACGCGACTACAGAGTCTGAAGCCATGCTGGCCATCATCCAATCCTTTATGTCTCAGATGAAAGAGGAGGATATGGGCAAGTATTCTCACAAAATCATCAGTTCAACCGTGGATGGTGACAGCGCTCAAGTTACTTACGAAACTTGGAGTTCATTGACTCCCGAAGAGCGTGAAACTCAGGATCTGAAGATGGTCAAGGTTGATGGAGTATGGAAAGCGAGCCTTGAAAAAGGTGAAATGGCTAAATAGCCTGGCTATCACGGCAGTAATCTGCCTCTTGATATTTCAATCCGGAAGCTCTGTTCAGCCGAACAGGGCTTCCTCTGTATCTACGGAGGAATGGTCCCCAGGCAGCTTTCCGGAGCTGAATCCGGAGCTCTTTCGATCCGGTGACGTGATCCTGAGAAGGGGGCGATCGCTGGTCTCCGCTTTGATCTCCAGATCATTCCCCCAAGGGCAACAGATGTCACATTGCGGCATCCTGATCTCGGAACATGGAAGCTGGAAAGTGATCCACAGCATCTCCGGACGCATCGACAAGCGGGATGGCATCCGCATCGATACTTTGGCGGATTTCCTGAGTCAGGCGCGTCCCGGCATGGCTTTGCATATCAGCCCCGGATTTGAAGTGGATCGAGAACTTCTGGTGGATCGTGCGAAGCACTATCTGGCTCTGCAAAGCCCTTTTGATCATGACTATGATCTCAATGATAGCGAAAAGCTCTACTGTACGGAACTGGTGCGTGCAGTGTATCTTGATGCCGGAGCACAGGATGTGTTTCGCCTTATCCATCTGGCCGGCAAGGATTTGGTGGATATTGCCGGATTCTTCGACGAGCAGTACTGGCAGCAAAACTGAGCCACATCTGCCACATCATCCTTTCCTTCGCTCAATTTTCACTTAACTTATCGCAAAAAGGAAGAAGGACAGGAACACATGAAGATAATCTTAATCTGGATTGCTCTATTGATCAGCGTCGAAATGCTCTTCGCAGTAGGGAAAGTGCAAACTGTGCCGAGGGTGGATTTGCAGCGCTATCTGGGTAATGGTACCAGATCGCGTATTTCCCCACCCGTTTTCAGCCCAATAAGGGTGGGATGGTTACAGCGGAGTATTCCCTGGATAACAAAGGCGATATCCGCGTGGTAAATACTAGCTATAAGGACGATGAAGGCAAAGTAATCCGTGATCAGGCTGTGGGCCGAGCCTGGAGCGTGGATAAGAGCAATTCCAAACTGAAAGTGAGATTCGTCTGGTTTGCTACCGGAGATTACTGGGTCGTGAAGCTGGATGAAAAGAACTATAGCTACTCTGTGGTGAGTGATCCATCCCGGAAATATTTGTGGATCCTCAGCCGCACACCGGCGATGGCAAAGGGCGTGTATCAAGAGATCACAGATTTCCTCTCCCAAAACGGCTGGAACTTGGATAAACTGGCACTGACGGGGAAACTGAAGTAGAGAGGTAGAAACGGCGTCTCGCCGTTTGAAATCACACACGTGTCCCGGCCTGTTTCCACTAAGTCCACCTGGATGGTCAAAGAGGTTAGTCGCACATATCTCCCATATATCGCCCAACTTCACCCCAATTCACTCCACTTCATCCCAACTTCCTGCAATACAGTGGATTGCCACTTTCTTCCTTCATTGTGACAGTTAATCAAGTCTTAATCCACCCTTAATCAAGCGTTAATTGTTAAGGCTTGATTAAGGCTTGATTAAGGCTTGATTAACGTCCTCTAATGAGGGGAAACAGCGTAAAGCATTGCCTCCTTTGGAGTTATTGCCGCTTGATCAGGTCAGGCATGCCGGTGAGTTTTAACGCTACCGGTCTGTTCAGATAAGCCTCGATCTTCGGGCGGCATTGACTTCAAACAGCGAGACTGGGGGAGGAAAAGTGAAGGCGACCGCTGCTTGAACTCCATCCTCGGATAGATGTCCAAGTGTGAAGTCATGCTCGCTGCTTGAACTCCTTCGCTTCGCTACGAAGTCCAAGGG
>JAJOKA010000171.1 GCA_021206555.1 Candidatus Cloacimonadota bacterium
GATTGCTTGGTACCTGGCGCGTAGTGCTTAGTGCGTAGTGTTTTGGTTTGTGGTGGAACACCGGCTTCAGCCGAGAATACTCCATCTGCAGCTAATCGTAAATCGTACATTGTAAATTGTAAATCGTGAATTGATAATGTTTTACGCCTTACACGCTCTTTTGATGGCGCTAATCAAGTCTTAATCAAGCCTTAATCAAGCGTTAATAGTTAACGCTTGATTAAGGCTTGATGACCGCTTGATTAACTGCCACAAATGAGGGAGAGTACTTCTTTGGAGATCATGCCGTTTGATAACTATATGCGTTCCAACGAGTTATGGGATAACTGTAAGCTCATACATGATCCCGATCAACAACACGATCAACAAGCGATATGGACAAGCAGCGGCACTGGGGAAGGCACTCCCGCTGCTAACCACCTTTGGAGTTAATGCCGCTTAAGATGTTCATACATGATGATGAGCTATGAACTTACAGCCATGCTCAGAGTAGCCCTCATTCTAGGGGCGGCATTGACTTCAAACTGCGGGGATGGGATTGTAGATGCGACATCCTGTCGCGTGAAAGGTCTGGAAGACGTTTCCACATTAGCGATCCCGCTGCTCGAAGTCGAAAGCGCTTGTCATCTTCGACTCCGATATTGGACTGGGAGAGAAGCTAAACTGTTTTGGCTTCAAGTAATTAGCATAGCGTTTTCAACTCCGAGTGAGGCAATCAACCAGCACCCAGCACCCAGCACCCAGCACTACGCACCAAGCACCAAGCACCCAGCACCCAGCACCCAGCACCCAGCACTAAGCAAACATATTAAAAGCGTGCTTCCATCTCTTATGCACCCAGAACCAGTGTTCCGGGTACTCATTTATATAGCGCTCGGTGATGGCAGTGATATCGGAAAGAACCTTGGCGTAGTTTGCTTCATCGTCGCTTAAATCCGGATAGTGAAGCATAGGGCTGAATTCAAAGCGCAGCTTATCGTCCTGATCCCCGCACCACAAAGCCGGTGACGATCGGGATCTGGTAACGCAGTGAGAGCTTGGCCACACCCTTCCAGTGTGAGGCGGGGAAGCCCCAGGAAATCCAGAACCAGTCCGGCTGAACCGGCATTCTGATCTGCTAAAATGGCTACCATCCGGTTTTCTCTGAGGTCAGCTATAACAGCCCGGAGTCCACGCTTCATGTCAATGGTGCGCACTCCATTGCGCTCCCGGATTGCGTTCGTATAACTGTCAAATAGGCGATTGCGCTGCCGTTTGGTAATCACGCTTACCGGAATGTCGAAGAGCGGAAGGATTCTTGCCGCTTCCCAATTGCCAAAATGCGCGGTGGCCAATATAGCGCCTCGCCCCAAGGCCAAAGCCGCTTCCACGTTTTCCTGGCCCACTATGCTTGACTTTCGGACAAGCGCGGCATCATCCATCAGATAGATCTCGCAGATATCCAGAGCCATGTGCTGATACATCCGGCGCAGGGTGCGCTTGATCTTATCTCTGCTCCAGCTTGGGTGAACTGCGCGCATCTGCGTTTTCTGCCACCTTTTTTTCTGATGCCGATGCCGTAGCCCACAGCGTCGAAGAGACAGCAAATAAAGGCTTTGCTGACATTGTATGGAAGAGCTTTCAGCAGAGCCACCAAGGCCCTGAAGGAATAGTACTCGATATAGTTCTGAAACTGCTTGGGTTTTAGCTTACCCATTTAGGTGTGAGCTAGAGAGCGGCAAGCTTGTTTAGGATTACGTTTTTGGAGACCACTCCGATGGAGGTATCCATCACTTTGCCGTCTTTCATAAATAGAAGGGTGGGGATGCTCATCACTCCGTGTTTGCCGGCCAATTCAGGATATTCATCCACATTGACTTTGGCGACGGTGATATCAGTGGTTTCCTCTGCTATTTCGTCCACGATGGGGCCTAACATGCGGCAAGGGCCACACCAGTCTGCCCAAAAATCTATCAACACCTTTCCGGATGCAACTGTTTCATTGAAGTTCTGATCGTTGAGTTCGATGATCATGGCTAACGCTCCTTATCTTTGCTTAGGACAAGATAAGTGAGATGCGAAATTTGGCAAGTTGCCAGGTTTTATGTCTTGCCTCCTTTGGAGTTAATGCCGCTTGATATGTTTATAGATGCTGATGAGTTATGAACTTACAGCTATGCGCAGAGTAGCCCTCAATCTTCGGGCGGCATTGACTTCAGCGGGGATGGGAGTGTAGATGCGACATCCTGTCGCGTAGAAAGGTCTGAAAGACGTTTCTACATTAGCAATCCCGCTGCTTGAACTCCAATCCTTCGGATAGAAGTCCAAGGGTGGAGGGCACCCCCTATGGAGTTGTAAGCGCTATCCCAATTCATTGAAGCCAAACCAGGCTCAAGCATTGACCAAGTTCATAGCGAAGTCACTTACTTCAGGCGCTTACGACTTCATACAGCAGGCCTGCAACGGTGAAAGATGAGGCGATCCCGCTGCTTGAACTCCTTCGCTTCGCTACGAAGTCCAAGGGTGGAAGGCGAACTCCGAGAGAACTGAATACAAAGAGGTTATTATGACTACGATATTTTATGGCGGACCCATTTACGGTAATCCCCAAGCTGAAGCCCTGCTTGTGGTGGGGGACAGCATCTTCCACATCGGCTCCAAAAGCGAATGTGAAGCTCTGGCCACCGAGCCCATGCAAGCCATAGATCTAAAAGGAAGCATGCTGATGCCTGCCTTCACCGATGCTCACACCCACTTTGTGGAATACTCCAAAGCCCGATTCTGGTGAATCTGCTGGATTGCCGCAGCATCGAGGATATCAGAGGCTATCTGATCAATTATCGTGATAGCCTGAGCTGGAAGGCAGAATGGATTTTGGGAGGAGGCTGGAACCGCAATGTGCTCAGCGATCCGATGCGGCTGAACCGTTATCTTCTGGACGAGATCTGGCCCGATACCCCAGTGGCCTTATTCAGCCGGGACTATCATGCCAAATTGCTCAATAGCAAAGCTTTAGCCATTGCCGGTATGGACCATAACTATCCGGATCCTGCGGGCGGGACGATCGAGCGCGATGCTCATGGCGAGCCACCGGCGTGCTCTATGAATCAGCCACTGAGATCATTGACAAATACACCATTCTACCCCCGGACGAAGAGATTGTAAAGGCTATTCAGGCCAACGTGCAGGACATCTATGCCTGGGGGACTCATCGGTTTTCACAGCATGGAATATGAAGGCTCAGCCAAACTCTTGCGTCAGGCTCAGGCCAAAGGCAGCCGCTTTCGCGTTTGCTGGCATTTCCAATCCTACGAACTGGACGAGATGATCGCTCGCGAACAGCGCAGCTATGATGGAGACGAATGGTTCAAAATCGGCGGTCTCAAGCTCTTTGGCGATGGCTCTCTGGGTTCACGCACCGGCGCCATGTTTGATGATTATCACGGTGACCCGGGCAACAAAGGCATTCTCCGCTATACCGATGAAGAGCTTTATTTTCAGATGGAAAAGGCCGCCAAAGCGGGATTTGCTTCCACCATCCATGCCATTGGTGATCGCTGCGTGCGCCAGGTGATCGAGGCCGCTCAGCGTTTGAACGAAAACCTGATTACGCCGGACTTTTCCACCGCATCGAGCACGTCCAGTCCATCCGCCTGGCCGATCTTCCCGATCTCAAAAAGAGCGGACTCTTTGCCAGCCTGCAACCTGTGCACATCGCCAACGACATCCCCATGATCGAGAAATCCTGGCCCCATATCCGCGAGGAAGTATACGCTTTCCGCTCCTTATTGGATGCCGGAATCCCCGTGGCCTTCGGTTCAGACGTCCCCATCGAGACCATGAATCCCTTCCACGCATTTATACGCGCTGTCAAGCGCAAGCATCAGTGTGATCCTGCCCAGGACTCATGGTGGCCACTGGAAGCCATCACCGCTGAGGAAGCCATTGATGCTTATAGCTTTGGCGCTGCCATGTCCTCTTGTTCAGAACAGCTCCGCGGCACAATCGCCAGAGGCTATCTGGCTGACCTCATCGTTATCGAAGACTATCGCAAGCTCGAGCCCGAGTATTGGCTGGAAGCACGCAGTCTGATGACCATGATCGGTGGGGAAGTGGTGAGGTTTGAGGTTTGAGGTGTGAGGTGCGAGGTGCGAGGTGTGAGGTGAGAGTGACGACACATCAGATTGCTCGGGCATCAGTTGCAAGCAGATCTCCCAAGAACCTTCTGACAACCTCTCAAAGAGTTCCTGAGCCACATTCAGGAACTACTAAAGAGATTATCAATAGACTGTCTGGAAGATTGCTTGCAGGCAGGCTATCCCTTTGGATTGCGCTTTGCAATCGCTCTAGATTAGCCCATTATACCTCATCATCGCCTTATCCCAAGAGGGCATCATGATCAAAACTAAAAGTAATACAGAAGCGAAACATCCGGCTACAGCTTCACAAACCTCTTGATGGCAGTGCGATCTCCCTGACTGGCTATCACATAATAGAGTCCGGCGGGACAAGCTCTTTGGTTGTAGTCCCTTCCATTCCAGGTGAAATCACCGGTGCCGGAAGTCTCAAACACCTTTCGGCCTCTGATGTCGTAGATCGAGATGATCTGTAGCTGTTTGGAACTGGAGCTTATTGTCAGATGATCCCGACAGGGATTTGGCCCCACTTTCAGGCTGAGCATGGGCAGTTCGGGAGTGAAGGTTCCTTCCGAAGAGCTTGGTTCCACATAGAAGGTCTGTGCTGCGCCCACGGGGATGTTTTCGTTCAGAAACAGCCGTGCTTCCGCGACGTGCGCTCCGGGGCTGTAGCCGGTTTCGCGACTATGAAAGATCTCTTCAATATGGCTTTCCCCGGGGTTGATTTGCACAGTGATGGACATTGGGGGATACATCGCGGAAGGTGCTACGCCATCGACAAAGATGCGGGCAACGATCGCGTTTGGAAAGCTTAGTTGCCAGGGCAATTGATTGGGATTGTACATCTGCAGGGTTCCGGATATACCTTCCTGACTCACAGAAGTAATGGAAAAATCATACTCAAGATCATAGACATTGCTAAGAGGCTCAGGGTCGTAGATAAATGTCTGGGGGTTACCGACAGGAGGATCTCCCAGCAACACAGCTCTGGCTTGAGCGACATGGCTTCCGGGAAGGAGGGGGGTAAAGCCAACGTATGATACAGTTTCAGATATTGTAGCTTCAGCTGGAACCAGTACAGCGCTTAAAAATGCTGGGGTATACAACACTAGTGATGTTGCCATCCACCATCAGGTCAAAGTTACCAGCGGTAGGAAATTCGAGTATAACATCCTGAGTGCCGGGATTCGTGATTAACAGAGTTCCTGAGACATAGAAAGGACGCACTTCATCGATGGTCAGGGAAAACTCCAGAGCAGCGAGATTGCTGCCCATCATCGCTATCACGATGATTGTCAGTAATATCATTTCTTCATTATCCACCTCCTATATGGCAGTTATTATGAGAGATACGATACTCAAATACCATCTTTTGGGTTCGGTAATTTCTTGTCAAGTAAATTATGAGATTATTGAGGTTGCGTTTGTAAATGCGCTTCTGAAGCTGGTTTTGGCTACTATTAGCAAAGCCAAAATCAAGCTCGAAGACTGTGTCGATTTGATCCAGGTCAGGCATTTCAAGTGCCTGTGATTGCGTAATGTAAAAAAACAGTTGACTCGTTATCAGTCTCCAAAAAAGGTGTATTCTGGAGATTAATACGGGATTATGAAGAGAATTATCATTGCGATCGATGGTCCGGCAGCCTCTGGAAAGAGCACCGCTGCCAAGCTTTTAGCGCGTAAATTGGGATACGTCTATCTCGATACGGGTGCGATGTACCGCGCTTGCGCTTTAGCTGCCAAACGAGCCCGCATTGATATCACTGATCCCCTTGCCCTTGCCGCCCTTATGAGCCGGATCAAGATCAGAATCTCCTTTGCCGAAGAAGGCAATATCATCGAACTGAATGGGGAAGACGTCTCTTCTGCCATTCGAGAGCCGGATATTTCCCTTTTGGCATCTGCCATCTCAGCGCAGAGGTTGGTGCGCGAAAAGATGGTGGAATTGCAGCGTGAGATGGGCCGGCATGGAGGCGTGGTGCTGGATGGAAGAGACATCGGCACTGTGGTATTCCCCGATGCCGGACTGAAGTTTTTCCTTGTAGCTCCACCGGAAGTGCGAGCCCGCAGACGCTATCTGGAGCTTTTGCAGAAAGGGCTGAAACCCTTGTATGCAGAGGTCTTGCAAGAAATGATAGCCCGCGATGAAGCGGATTCGTCGCGCGAACTTGCTCCACTGGTTCCGGCTGAAGACGCGATCCATATTGATACCAAAGACTATGGGATTGAAGAGCTTACTGAGCTTCTCCATCGTCACTTTCTCAAGCGCGCGGAGGGTCAATGATTATCCGTCTGGCAAAGTTCTCCGGCTTTTGTTTCGGCGTGCGCAGAGCCATTCAGTTAGCCATGGATGCCGCAGCTAAGGCCAATCCTGTGTATAGTTTGGGCGAATTGATCCACAACCCACAGGTGGTGCAAGAACTCCAGCAACAAGGAGTAATCGTGGCTCATGAAGCGCAGGCATTGCGAGCAGCAACCGTGATCATCCGTTCGCACGGTGTCAGTAAATCAGTGCTTGCGACACTCCGCGAAGGTGGAAACGAGATCATCGACGCCACTTGCCCCTATGTGAATCGCACCCACGAACTCATCCAAAAAGCCAATGAAGATGATTATCCGGTGCTCATTTTGGGCGATCCTTCCCATCCGGAAGTGAGCGGAATGAGAAGCTATGGCGATGCCAAAACCATCGTCTATGAACCCGGCACTCCCATCCCGGAAGGATTCGGCAACCGTCTGTGTGTGATCAGTCAAAACTACCCAGAAGATCGAGAATCTGCAAAAATTTGGTGACAGATCTCCTGCCGAAAGTGAAAGAATTGAAAGTTTATAACAGCATCTGTCTGGCTACCTCGCAAAGGCAGGCAGCAGCAGAATGCCTGGCCAAAGACAGCGATCTGATGATCGTCATTGGCGGCAAAAACAGCTCCAACACCAAGATGTTGGCCAATCTTTGCCGTGGTTATTGTCCTACTTATCACATTGAAACCGAAGCGGAGTTAGAGCCTGAAAGCCTGGTCGGGATAGAGCGGGTCGGTCTGGCAGCAGGTGCCAGCACACCGGAATCCCGCATTGTGGCAGTTTATAATCAAATACTAAAAAATAAATGGGGACGTCGAGCTCTGCCCTGAGCATCGAAGAAATCCCCTTGTTTAAGGAGGAATCATGTTAAATCATGATCAAAAACCCAGTCGAGCCCGAGATCAAAAATCGAAGGTGAAGACACAGCGTCGAAATCAACGGAAGTAGAAACAGAGCTCAGCAACGAAGAGCCGAAAATGGAAGAAGAAACTTCTGCCGTGAAAACCTGAGACTGAACTTGAGGAAGCCGCGCAGCCCGAACCCGAAGCGCAGCCTATTCCTGAAACCGTAGTCGAAGAACCCGTGGTGGAGAAAATCGAAGAACCAAAAGCTGTCAAACCGGAAGAGCCCAAAAAGGTGCTCAGCCCCGAAGAACGCGAGATGGAAGCCATGCTCAATATGTATGAAGAATCCTTCTCAAACTTCAAAGTGGGTGAGATCATCGATGGCACCATCGTGGATATCTCGGACAAAGACGTCCGCGTGGATATCGGTTTCAAAAGCGAAGGCGTGATCCCGATCTCAGAATTTGCCTATAGCGGTCCACCAGAACGCAACAGCGTGATCCGCGTCTATATCAATAAGATCGAGAGCGGTGACGGACGCTTGCAGCTTTCCAAGAAAAAAGCTGACTATCAGGAAAACATCGAGCGCATCAAAAACGCTGCGGTCGATGGCAATCCCATCCCCGGCGTTATTCGCCGCAGAGTGAAGGGCGGAATGATCGTTGACGTGTTTGGCATCGAAGGCTTCATGCCCGGCAGCCAGATGTCCCTCAAACCGATCCCGAATCTGGATCAATTCATCGGTAAAGAAATGCAATTCAAGGTTGTAAACATCGATGAAGAACACAGCAACATCATCCTTTCCCGTCGCGCCGTGATGGAAGAAGAAGCCGCAGAAAAGCGGGAAGAGCTGCTTGGCAAGATCCAGGTAGATTCCGAGCTTGATG
>JAJOKA010000047.1 GCA_021206555.1 Candidatus Cloacimonadota bacterium
GCTTCCCAAAAAAAGAAGGTTATCGGTAAGCACTTTTGCAGAAAGTCAGTGCCCCGTTGCGCTTGCGTGCAGCGTGGAGATATCTTCAGCAAGGCCTTGCGGCACAGGCTGCTGCATCGCACAAAGACTTCGCTCATGTCGCCCCGCCATTGCTGCAAGACATCCAGATAGCCATCAAAGACGGAAGCGCTGAGCTGAGGATAATCGGTCATGCCGATGCCCATCTCAAGGAAGTCATTCAATAGCTTTTTCCTGGAGGCATCTTTTTGGCAGTGAGTCTTCACTTTGGCATAGTAATAGACGATGCTTTGCATGATCTTTTCGTGCTCGGTGTGGCCGGCATAGAACCACAAATCTGCTAAAAGGCTTTGCCGCATGAGTGTGAGCGATATCTCGGGATTGGAAAAGGGATGATACAATTCATCCAAAAACAGGCGGGCACGCTGCGCTATGCCAAAATGGGAATCACAGATCTTGAGCAGCCATAAGGACTGCTCATCCAGCTCAATCTCAGCTACTCGGGTTAAAGCTAGGTTTTCGGCCAAGGCCTTTGAACGAAGAGTTTCCAAAACAGTTTCCTAAAGACGTTATTGGGTAAAGAAACACCTCCGGCAGAGTTTAAAAGCTGAGTTTATCTGTCAAGGACTTTTGCTTAAGGGCTGCTGACTTCATCGATTAGTATTTTACTTTCTGCTCTATGGAGTAATCTCCACTGCCAATTTCCCAAAGCTGTACCGGGGATGTTCATGCGGGCGTCATCGTCCAAACCCAGAACATCCTGCATGGGTACTATGTATCGTTCACAAGCGGAGATACGGGCGATTTCAATGAGGATTTGGTGGACATTATCCGCGTTTGGCAAGCCACATTGAGGCAAGAAGCGCTTGCAGAATACTGCCAGGTTGAGACGGGATGGAGAGTTCTCCGGCAAACTCTCCCACCAGCCACGAGTGGTTTGATTGTCATGAGTGCCCGTATAGATAAAAGCGTTCTGAGGGATAGCTTTGCACCTCCGGGACACTATCTTCGAAGCAAAACTGCAAAATGATCATCCCCGGAAAACCGTAGCTATCCCGAATGCGACACACATCCTCATTGAGAATCCCTAAGTCTTCTGCGATGAAGGCTTCTAAAGGAAAATGGGAAAGAATGGTATCAAAGAAGGCTTCCGGACAAGCCCGAACCCAGGAACCGCCCTCAGCGTTTTCCGGCATTCTGGCTTCGGGGCAGGGTACTTTCCAATAATTCACATAGCCGATGAAGTGATCCAGCCTGATCAGGTCGATATACTTCAAAATATGGGCAAAGCGCCGGACGAAGAGCTCGAAACCGTTTTCTTGCATACGATCCCAACGGTAGATGGGATTTCCCCAAAGCTGGCCCGTCACCGAAAAAGCATCCGGAGGGACACCGGCAACGCTGAGTCGCCGTCCGTCCTGATCCAGTTCAAAGAGCTCCTGATGCGCCCAAACTTCAGCGCTTTCATAGCTGAGATAGATGGGATATCCCCAAACAGGGCAATTCCGGATTGGCTAAGATAGCTTTTCAGGCGGGTCAATTGATCCTCACAGACTTTTTGCAGCATGGCGAGAATGCGTAGCCTGTCCTTGTAATCCTGACCCAGTTTAAGAAACAGCTCATCGCTATATTGGCGATAGGGCTTTGGCCAGAGATACCACTCCGAGCTTTGCTGCACTTCACTGATGATGCAAAAAGCCAGATAGGGCTTCAGATGCCAGGCATTAGCTTCGATATATTGATCAATATCTGTATCTTGCAGCATGCGTTCTGCAGCCAGCTCCAGAACCTTGCCCTTGCTTTTAATCACGGCTTGCACATCGATCATGTTGCCTGCCGGAAGCTTAGCATCAGAAAGCTCTTGCTCGCTGAGATAGCCTTCGGCAAAGAGCAGCTCCGGACTGATGAGGAACTTATCGAAGGCAAAAGCCGAGATGGGGTTGTATGGTGAATTGCCATAACCGCAGTGATTTAGCGGTAAAACCTGCCAATAGCTGTGAGCATTGTTTTCCAGATAATCGGCAAAGCGGTAAGCAGCCGGACCCAGATCCCCGATACCATACTCAGTAGCCAAACTACTGATGTGTAACAAGATGCCACTCTTCTTCATTGTTGCTCCAAGATGGCCAGGATGGCCAGATTTAATTGAGTGTTCTTCTCAATAGTGCTGCTCTTAAGCTTGGTATCCGTATCCAGCAGGATATCCATAATGGTCTCCAAAGCGTTGCAGCTATAAGCACGAGCAAAATCCAGATATTCTTTACGTTGGTTAAAGTAGATATCGGTCAGGTGCTTGGCGCTGATCTCGCTATCGCTGATGTGCTTTTTGCGCAACAGGTTTATGCGATAGAGAGACAGATAGAAGCTATAGACTTGAAAGAAGACTTGCAGGGGTTCCCAATCCGCTTCCAGCATCAGTTCCACGGCTTCGATGGCAGCTTTGGGATTCTTCTTGCCCAAGGCCCTCAAGAAATCAATCTTGGTGCCGGGACGGGTGGTGCCCAAACTGGCCACCACGTCAGCTTCACTGATGCTTTTGCGATCTCCGGCTAAGAGATCAAGCTTGATCAATTCATTGGCCGCGCTGAAGTAATCCAGATCGATGCGAGAGCTAAACTCTTCGATGGCCTTGGGACTCATGGTCTTCCCCATTCTTCTTAGCTCGGTCATCAGCCAATTACGGATTTCGCTGCCCCATTTAGGCGGATCGCAATTGATTCGCAGAGACCCCGCCACGATCTTTTTCCAGGTAGTCAGGCGCGCGTCAAACTTCTCCACCACCACGATCAGGCTTTGAGTATCAGCCGGAGCGTTAAAATAAGCAGAGAGCACTTCCAGTTCTTTTTTCAGAAGCTGCTCACAGTTCTTCAAAATCACCAATTTATCAGTGGAGAAGATGGTGAATGTATCCAGATGCTCGGCCAATTCACCGGGTTTGTTCCTGACCTCATCGGCATAGACCACTGTAATATCCAAATCTCCTTTGGTTATTAACTGATCCTTGATTTGGCGGATCACGGTATCGATCAAGAAGGCATCGCTACCGACCAGAAGGTAGTTCTGGCCCAGGCTGAAGGCCGGTACTGAGCTAAGGGGCGCGCTAAGAGTGCTATCTGCCATGCTATCTGAGCAGTAAAAAAAGTGATCGCGAACGAGGCGATAAACCAAACGTAAAACGCGAAATACTTGAGGTTTCCGGCTTGAATGAGTCGGATCAAAAGGGCGATCACCAGGTATCCGGAGATGAAAGATGCGGCAAAGCCGGCCAGATAGATATGCAGCATTGCAGAATCCAAGGCCATGAGCTGGGGAAACTCCTTCACATTGGCAGCCAAAATGGCGGGGATGGAAAGCAGAAAAGAGAAGTGGGCAGCATCCTTACGCTTGATCCCGCAGAATAGTGACGCGCCAATGGTACTGCCTGATCTGCTGATGCCGGGAAGGATGGCCAGGCCCTGAGCCAGACCGATCAGGGTGGACTTGATGAAGCCCATATTGGTGGCGGGAATGGCCGTGTTATGCGCATAGTCCGATAGAAAGATGATCAGCCCGGTGATGATCAACATCATAGACACCAGCAACGGATTGCCGTAAGCGCCTTCCAGCATGTCCTTAAAGATCACATAGAAGAGCCCCGTGGCAGCTGTGGCGATGATCATATACAGGATCAGGCTACGATTCTTTCGATGCGCTTCACCTCCCAGTTTGGGAGACCAGCAAAATAGCGCCAGGAACAACTCCCAAATCTGTTTGCGAAAGAAGATCAGCACGGCAAAAAGAGTGCCCAAATGCACAAAGACTTCAAAGGTGATGTTATCTCCGGTGTTGATCCCAAAAAAAGTACTGAGCCAGGACCAAATGACCTGATGAGCTGACGGGGATAAACTCCGTGAGCCCCTGAACGATTCCCAAAAATATGGCTTGAAGTAGATTCATAATATCTCCGGTACTTCATGGCTCCCATATTCGGAGAGGGGAACCAAAGTGAAGCCGGCCTTTTTGAGGCGGCTGATAAAGGTTTTCAAGTAATCCAGCTTTTCCTTGTTATGACAATGCGTGATGGCGATTATGTGGTTTTTGGAGCCGGACATCTGGATGATCTGATTCAGCTTGGCATCCATGGTGGATTGGCTGATATTGGGGGAATCCAGGAAGATGTCGTTTCGAAAAGCTCTGATATGCGCTTTCTGCGCGGTCTGAAAGCCCACTGAGACATTGGTGGTACGGCTATCCAAAAAGGCTTTGTTGTGCTTTTTCAGGGTGTTCATCACAGCCTGCATTACATCTGAATCGGTGGTTGCCAAACTTCCCATATGGTTATTGATCCCGATGGCATCGGGCAACTCAGCGATGAAAGAACTGAGCATTCTATCGATCTGATTTTCAGTATGTTGAAGAAGGATGGGATTTTTGCCGGGATTCACGCTGGGATAGCCGATGGGCTCCATGGGAACGTGGATGAGCGTCTCACGGCGCTGAGCAGTGGCACGTTGCATGGTCTGGACGCTATAAGGCTCCCCGGGGAATATCGCAAAGCAAAGCTCCCGATCAAGGTCAAAAAATCCATCCAGTAAACTGCCGCCTATGACCCCGAAGTCATCAATCACGATGGTGATCTTCTTACCCGGTTTCCTGTCCTGATAATGCCGTGAGTCATAGAACAACTCGATCTGATAGCTATCCGGAAAGTCTTTGTGATTGAAGAACAATACTTGTTTATTGCGGCTGTCCTCACCCTTTTCCATTCTTGCTCCGGCCAACTCCATATTGCCCTTGAAGACCATATTGCCATAGGTGAGATCCATCTGACTGCGGTCCAGGGGCACGCTGAAGCGGACGGTATCTCCGGTCTTGCGGCGTCTGACAGCGTTTTCAGGCACGCCCAGGCTGAGAGCAGCTCTACGGATGGCCAGATCCAGCTCGGTCTCTCCCTTTTTGGGGCTTTCGGGACTTACCGGCTTGGGTTCAGCAATGGGCTCACTAATCGGGGTAGGGGTTTGGCGTGGTTGATTGCACGGTTTCCGGCTTGGTTTTCTCTCGACCTTCTTGTCCGAAACAGAGCGACGGCTTTGCTCAGTCTGAACCTCCAGATCCAATGGCGCTATCTGCGGTTCACGGATAAGCACCCACATGAGAAACACGGTGAATAATCCTGCAAGAAGGAACAAGCCCAGGCGGGGACGGCTCTGCCTGCGCCTGATCTTCTTCTTGGGTGATGCTTTACGGGCTTTGCGAACGGGGGTTTTAACTTTTGGCATGAGACACCTGGCCTAGCTTGATTGGATGCAGGGCATCAGCCAAGAGCTGAGCCAGCTTGATGATGGGAAAGAAACACAGATTTGACAGCATAAATGCCACAGCTAACATGAAAAGGTTGTAAACCACAGTCCAGAGCTTGGTGATCGGCAGCAGTTCCACATGCAGGTTTACCCCCAGAAAGTCGTTCAAAGCATAGAGCAGAGGGTCATAGGCATAGGCTATTACGATCACATAGGCGCGGACAGCTGCCAACATCACCAAAAACAGCATGCCGCTGTATTTCACGGCTTGCAAGGGGTTCTTGATGATCCAGGCATAACAGAGCAACTCACTACGCTTTTTGCCGTATCGTCTTTTACGATAGGGCTTAAGCCACATTGCCGGGATGTAATAGGCAATGATCAAAAGGATGGTAAAGAGTCTGAAGAAGAGCATTATCCCATGTTTCAGCGGGATCTTGATGCCATAGAAGTAGGACATAAACTCCGTGAACACAAAAAAGTCATCGCGGCCAACAGCACCACAAAGAATCTGGTGTGCAAGCGGATAACAGCATCCCAATACTCTGAGACCAAATGCGGGTTTTCCCGATGTGGCCCTGAACAAATGGTGTATATCTTCATCATTATGAAGGAGATATAGATCACTAAGACGCCCAAAAAAGGAAAGCGGCAGATAGTGCAGGCGTACACTCAGAAGCGTGGATAGCGCCAACACGATGCTGGCATTTGAGATCCAGTAAAAGATCGTGCCCGGATACAAGAACACCTGAATCCCGTTGTAATCCGAAAACATTGCCTTCAGGAATCCACGCAACAGAGATGAAGCTTTGGTCACCTATTCCCCTAAAACCTGTGAACCAAGCCCACAAAGACGGCCGAACCCTTTCTAGGCAAAGCTCTGTGTTCACGAATCGGGCTGTTCAGGATGTTATCTGCCACCAGATAGGCTTCACTATAGTGACCAATATCGTAGGCCAATCTCAGTTTCAAATCAAGGATTTCCGGCATATTGCGCAGCTGCTCATCCCGGCTGGAAAAGCGCTGTTCCAGGCTGAGGCTGGCATGAAAGGGAGCCTTATCCAGGACGGCAGTCGTTGCAACATTCAAAAGGGGATTGTAAGCTTGCCTGATCCAGCTCTGATTTGGCAGATAGGCCAAAGATACTTCAATAGTCTGCTTGAGGCTAAATGATGCTTCGGTAAACTGGGCACTGACCATGCTACTGTTTTCAAAGACATCGCCAAAATAGAGCTCAGGCACATCATTGGCAATGCCGTCTCTGAGCAGAGGGCGATACTTATAGTAACGGCTGCGGTTGATCAGCTCAAGCCCGGAGAATTGAAAGCTCTGCCCTTCGGGATTGACAAGTTCGTAGCGCAAGGACAGATTCAGAGGCAGGCTGGTGTTACGGCGGCTTTGTTGCTGGTCAACCCAGCGGTAACGCTCTAACATCTCGTGGTAATCGTTGGGAATGCTAATGGGCTCATTGGCAATTGTGAACATCTGATCAAAGCCGGGAACTGTGTGATAGCTAAAGCCCAAGCTGGGCATCAGGTGATAGCCATCGTAGATCACATGCACGCTGCTGCTATCAAAGAAACCTGATGGCAGTGAGATGCCGGAGTGAATGACTGCTCGTGGGCTATAAAGATGAATGGCGTTGGTAAGCGCGATTCTGCCCAGATCCAGCTTGCTGTTATGATACCAGGCCAAACCATCAGAACTGTATTCGATATTGAGGTTATTTTGCTTCAGCTGATGCAGCCGTATCTCATTCGTCATTTCAGGGATTTCCATGCCGGAGACCCTGATGCCGTCGGTACTTAGCAGCATCTGCCCCATCAGATATTCACTGCGAGTGGCGGTGGCTTCATTGATGAAGTAATGGGCTTGCGTCCTGAGGCCAAAATCCTCTTGCCGGCTCAGATCGGCCAAAAGGGATGCGTGACGGGATAGCAGTTTGCTCTTCGGAGCCTTTGAAGCTGCCCCGGTATTCCCACAGCGTCGATCGATCCTGATCCGGATGATGCGATAGTGAGCATCCGCGTCAAAACGGGCTGCCGGCTTCCAAATGCAGATAGTGCCTCAGAGGGGGCACGAGCAACAAAACTTCGCTCTGCTCAGCCCTGGGCAGGCTCATCGGCAAAAAGTATGCCAGGCTATCGGCCAAGGTACTGTCATAGCTATATGGCAAAGCTTTCTTATACAGGAAGATGCGGACATTGCTCTCGCCGGTAACCTCGAGATCCGGTAAGACCTGGATTTGAGCAAAAAGGCCTGAGGCCACACACAGAAGTAGTAATAGGCTGAAGCGTCTCACCGGGCATCCTCCATCAAAGTGTTGATGATGGACAGGTGCTCGTCCGAAAGCTTGCGGCCGGCATCCCAGAGGATCAATTCAGCCTCAGAGCGTTCGCCCAGTTCCAGATAGCTGCGAATGAGATAGAACAAAGCCTGATCCTGGATATCATCCATATCCTGGAAGAGCAGGATTGTCCGGTTAAATTCCGTGATTGCAGCCTCATAGCGCCCTTGAGCAAAAGCGATGATCCCTTTGTAGAGGAAGGCTGTAGCGTGATCGTGACTACTCAGGCTTCGTTTATGATCGTATCCGTAAGCTGCATGGCTTGGGCAAATTCGGCATAATCCACCAGGTATTCCAGACGGAATAGCCGGGCAGAAGGAATCTCATCCTGATAGTGCGCGCCATGCTCCAAAACTCATCAAAATCCTGATGCTCAGCGCGATGGAGGCCTTCAACATATTGAAC
>JAJOKA010000071.1 GCA_021206555.1 Candidatus Cloacimonadota bacterium
CGAGAAGGCTTGCTCTATGTCAAGAGCTTTGAAGGCAATCTTTATCCGATCGATCAGGACGGATTGTTTTAGCCCGCTACTCGCATGTTTATCGAGAGGATCTGCCCATCTACAGTTCATTTTACAATGATGCTCAGTTTGAGACCGGCACTCAGCTTGAAAACCGGATTTGAAACGCATCCTGGCTTTGCATCAACGCGTGCTGAAGGAAGCTCCGGAGTATCTGCATATCATCTCTGAATACTATATGATTGACAACACGATCAACATCATTGATGCCAGATATGGCACCAGAATCATTCCCTGCGAAGAAAACATGGCCACTCAGCTGAAACGCTATCAATTCGTGCAGGACAACGGCAATATCAGCCGTTCCAGCATCGTGGACCTTCGCTTCGACAACCAGGTAGTGGTAAAGGCAGGTGACAAATGAAATCAAGCATAATTACCGCTTTGGACATCGGTTCCACTTCCGTTCGCGGCATCATTGCCCGATGCTCTGAACATGATAAACTTGAAATTTTAGGCATTGGTAATTGCCCTTCCGAAGGCATTGAAAAAGGCGTGGTGAAGGATATTCAAGCGCTATCTTCTTGCGTGGGGAAAGCCCTGGCTGCTGCTGAAAAGGCAGCGGATTGTAACGCTGAAAACATCTATGCTAACGTTAGTGGCGAGCATATCCGCACCCAACTGGGTGACGGACGCATCTCGATCCCCACGGATACTCCCAATGAACCCGGTGAGATCACTCTGGAACACGTGGAACAAGTGATCGCCGATGCCAAAAATAGCGTGAAGATCCAGAAGGGATTTGAACGCCATAAGATCCTGCACGGCATCCCGCATGACTACATCATTGACTCTCAGGATGACATCCGTAATCCCATCAATATGAACGGATTTCACCTCACGGCAAAGGTACTGACCATCCTTTCCGAGCTCACGCCTTTGCGTAATCTCGCCAAGTGCATCGAGCTGGCAGGATACGATATCGATCCGGATAACTTCGTGCTAAATCACGTAGCCCTGAGTCACAGCGTATTGTCTGAAGACGAACGCCGTTTGGGAGCCATCTTGATGGACATCGGAGGCGGTAGCTGCGATATATCCATCTACAATCGTGGCGCTTTGGAACGAGTACTGGTAGTACCCATGGCTGGTGGAGCCATCACGGAAGACCTCGCCATCGGGCTCAAAACTACCATCGCCAATGCCGAATACATCAAAAAGCAATTTGGCAGCGCGATCGCCAATGAAGCCGAGCAAAATAGCGAACTGGAAGTCGAAGGCATCAGTGGCCGGGCTTCCACCCGCCGATCTCAATACCTGGTAAGCCACGTGATTCAGCACCGCGTGGAAGAAATGCTCTCCATTTGCTACAACCGCAGCAAGGATTTTTATACTCCGGAACTCGTGACCGCGGGCATCATTCTCAGCGGTGGCACAGCAAATCTGGAAGCCATCGATACGGCCATCTATCGCGCCTTCAATATGCACGTCAAAATCGCGCGGCCGGATCTCACAAAACTCACCATACACATCCCGGAACTGGACAATCCGGCTTATGCCACAGCCGTCGGCATTTTATACCATGCCATGGGCTTCGAACACGAGCCACAAACCAAGAGTTTTAATCTGGGCAATCTCGGAACCGGAAAATTCGTAGATAAGCTAAAGAAAATAATAAAGGATTTCACTTAATAGGGGGAAACAATGATTGAATTTGACGAAAGACCGGCACAAGTTGGAACCAACATCAAGATCATCGGCGTCGGCGGAGCCGGCGGAAACGCGATTAACACAATGATAACCAACGATTTGGGCGGGGTAGAATTTATCGCCGCCAATACCGATGCCGGAGACCTGGCTAAGTCTCTGGCCAAAATGAAACTGCAATTGGGCAAAAAGCTCACACGCGGCTTGGGCACAGGTGCGAATCCTGAAACGGGCTCACGCAGCGCTGAAGAATCCAAAGACGAGATCAAAAGCCATCTTGAAGGGGCTGACATGGTCTTTTTAGCTGCCGGAATGGGCGGTGGAACCGGGACCGGAGCTACTCCCATCATCGCCAAAATCGCTCGTGAAATGGGCATTTTGACTCTGGGCATCGTTACCGAGCCCTTCCCCTTCGAAGGCCGTAAACGCTCTGATAACGCAGAAGGCGGCATCCGCCATTTGCGCGAATACGTGGACACTCTGATCGTGATTCCCAACGATAAACTTTGCGAGATATATGGCCAATCCACGCTCAGCGCGGCTTTTAATCAGGCTGACAACGTCCTGTACCAGGCGGCAAAAGCGGTGAGCGATATCATCACCATCACCGGTTATATCAACGTCGATTTGCTGACGTGAAGTCCGTGATGCAAAACATGGGCTATGCCTTGATGGGCACCGGTATCGCCGAGCGAAAACCGCGCCATCCACGCTGCCCGTGCCGCCATTGACAATCCCCTGCTCAACGATATCAGCCTGGCCGGTTGCCAATCTCTGCTCCTGAATATCACTGCCGGAAACGACATCCTGATGGACGAATTCGCGGAAGTATCAAACGTAATCGTGAACGAAACCGGCAAGAATGCCAACATCATCATGGGTACCATCTTCGATGACAGCATGGCCGGAAAGATATCCGTAACCATCATCGCCACAGGGCTTTCCAAAGACGAAGAACAAGGCAAGATCGTGGATTTTACCCCTCAAAACCCGATCAAGAACCATAGCATCGAAAATCCCCGCACTCCCAATGATGAGATCAGCGACATCCTCAAACGTCTGAATATCAACGACCCCGCCTTGGATACAGAAAAGAAACAACAAGCCAGCGCCGAGGAGACAAACCGCATCCAACCCCTGCGGACGGATGTACCCAGCTTTTTGAAAGCTCTGGACTGATGTAAACTAAGACAAACCCATTATATCACATAGCTAAAGGATTCTCCGGTTGATCCCCCCTACCGGGAATCCTTTTTTTTTGCCCTGCATCCCTATTGAGATACGGTC
This sequence comes from Candidatus Cloacimonadota bacterium, assembly GCA_021206555.1. GTDB lineage: Bacteria > Cloacimonadota > Cloacimonadia > Cloacimonadales > Cloacimonadaceae > UBA5456. The sequence goes on from JAJOKA010000071.1 coordinate 3,004, forward strand.
ATGATACGGTCATGATACGCTCATGAAGATCACCGGATCATGACCGTATCATGACCGTATCTCAATAAGCAGGATGAGGGATTACGCCTGTCTATCTGTGCCGGATTGAGAGAGAGGTCAGATTAGCGGCTGCGCACTACCCTGAATCCGGTATATCCGTTGCGCGCGAACGGCTTCAGGTATTCGCGGTTGCTCACGCGAAGCTCGTGTTTTCCGTGATACCAGGAACCGCCACGAATCACTTTATCAGTGCCGCTATGAGGGCCGGAATAGAGACTCGCCACGCGATAGGTGTAAGGAGCATACCAGTTCCACACCCATTCAAAGACATTCCCGCTGAAGTCATACAATCCCAGTTCATTGGCTTGTTTGCCACCCACCGGACGGGTTTTGGCACTGGAATTCGCGTTAAACCAGGCCACGTCTTCAGCAATCACTGACCCGCTGTACAGCGCGTAGCCTTTTCCGATCCCGCCTTTGGCGGCGAGTTCCCATTCGGCTTCAGTGGGCAGTCGGTAACCATCGGCATCAAAATCGCAGATGATCTCGCTGCCGTAGATATCGTATGCCGGAGTGAGCCCATCCTTGATGCTCTTGGCATTGCAATAGTCGATCACATCATAGAATGACACGTTTTCCACCGGTAGCTGATCCCCCTTGAACTGCGATGGATTCTGGGCATAGACCATCATCCACTGTTCTTGAGTTACTTCCATAGGGCTGATCAGAAAGGACTTTAGTCCCAGCGTGAGCAGAGGGAATTCATCGTCATCGGCTTCGGGAGAGATATTGCCCATGACTAAGGTATCCGCTGGAACGCGAATCATATCGATGGGGATGTTTTCTTTCAGTAGAGATACTTCAGATGGCTCCTCGATGGGTTCCGGGCTCTTTTCGGATAGCTCAAGCCCGGCTGGACGAGAGCTGAGGAAATATCTGCCTGCCAGGAACAGAAGGATCGCCAGGCTCGCAAACATGATGATCTTAAAAGCCTTTTGCATCCCGCTCAAATCCTCTGCGGGAGCGCTGGCAGGGACATGGTTGATGATGGGCTTGGCCTCCGGTTTTGGGATGGAAACAGCAGGCTTGGGCTGAGCCGGCTCTTGCTGTTCAGCTTTAGTCTCGATTGGCCTTGAGGGCTGAGACCAGGCCTCTGACTGCGCAGGATCATCCTGCTTAGTTGCCTGCTCTTGCGGCGGCTGAGGCTCTTCCGGGGCCTGCTTCGCTTCGCTTGGTGTCGGCTTCGGGCTCTGTGAGATTGATTCTTCAGTATCGGCAATCAGATGCTTGATCTCAAGCTGTTCGATGCTTTCCGGCTTCAAAATCGCTTTAGGTTCTGCGAGTTGCGGGCCTGGTAGTGGTTGAATATCCTCTTCTGGATATGCTGCTTGTGCAGACGAGAGGTCTGCAATCCTAAGCTCTTCATCGTCAGGCTGCACAGCATCGGCATCCGGTTCAAGCTCTGAAGGTTCTGTAGGCTCTTCTGGTTCAGCAATCAGCAAATCCGGAGTGGGCGCTTCCATGGCCGGCTCTTCTGCTATCTCAAGTTCAGGTACAAGGCTTTCCGGCTCAGATTGCGGAGTTTCGGGCTCTTGCACTGTTACACCTTGCGCGTCAAGCTCTTCCTGTATTTCTAACTGCAAGCGGCTCTGCTCGGCCAACTCTTCCAGTTCTGAATAATCCACATACCGGCCTTCTTTCTTCAGGGCTTCTACTAAGATGGCCGGATCCTTGACGCGATCTGCCGGATTCAGCTTCAGACAGTCCAGGATAATGCTGTAGAGCCAATCCGGAATCAGACAAGCGTCAGGCTGTTGCACAGCGCGCGTAAGACACTGCTCTTTTTGCTCTTCTGGGCTCATGAAGCTATCCACGCGCCAGGGGATGGAGCCGGTGAGGATTTGATAGACCACGACTGCCCAGGAATATAGGTCTGAATTGGCCTGGATCAAGGAACCTTTGAATTCTTCGACCGGAGTGTAAACTATGGGAAAGTGGAACTTGAAATTCCCTTCCGAGTGCTTCCAGGCCTTGCGTGCTTTACCAAAGCCGATGACTTGTAACTGATTGGCAGGGCTGATGATGATATTGTATGGATTCAGATTCAGATGATTGACGCCCTGCGTCGGGCCAAAGCCAGGGCTTCGGCAATACTTTTGGCCAGGATAAACCCAAGTCAAAGGGAACTCCTCTGGGATGACTTAAGAGATAGCGCCCCAGCGAGATACCCTCGGCAAATTCGGCTATCATGAAGACCTGGCCGGCATCTTCAAAGACCTTCAAACCGGCTCGGATCGCCGGATGCCGGAGTTTCATACCCGCTTCAGCTTCGCTTCTCAGGCTATCCAGCAAAGCTGTATCATGCGCGGCAGTCGGAACCGCGGTTTTGATCAAGACCAGCTTGTGATCGATCAGGGTTTCGGCTTTGTGCACCAGATAGCGTTTCGACTCCTGGATGGTTTCGATGATGCGGAAGCTGCTTAGTTCGTTGTTAAAGGACATGCTCAGTTTTCCTGCCAGATGGTTTTGCCCAGTTTCAGCACGCGGCTGATGTGCGATGAACCCAGATGGTATGGGATAAAATTTATACTGGGGATGTCCCAAATGATCAGATCCGCTTGTTTGCCGATCTCCAGAGAACCGCACACATCCCCTCTGCCCAAGGCGTGAGCGGCGTTGATGGTGGCAGCAGCCAGGGCTTCAACCGGAGACAGGCCCATCTGCAAACAGGCCAGGCTCATGGTGAAAGCCATGCTGTCACAATTGCAGCTACCGGGATTGTAATCTGTGGCAATGGCCACGGGAAGCCCTTGCTCGATCATGTAGCGACCTCGGGCATAAGTGCGAGACCTGAGCGAAAACAGGGTGGCCGGTAACAAGACGGGGATCACTCCGGCAGCTTTCATGGCCAGGATACCGGCGTCTGATGCTGCACCCAGATGATCAGCAGATACGCATTTGAGCTCGGCTGCCAGCTCTGCCCCACCGATGGCTTCGATCTCATCAGCATGCATCTTGAGCTTGAACCCGTGATCTGCCGCGCAACTGAGCACGCGACGGGATTCCTCAATACTATAGACGTGCGCTTCGGTGAATATATCGCAAAACTCGGCTACGCCTTGCTCTTTGGCAGCAGGGATCATCTCTTCACAGAGGATTTTGAGATAGGACTCGTGGTCGGACTTATATTCCTCTGGGAACTCATGCGCTCCCATAAAGGTGGCGATGATATCGATGGGCAGGCTTTCGTTCAAACTTTGGATCACCCTCAGCTGCTTAAGTTCACTTTCTGTGTTTAGTCCGTAACCGCTTTTAGCTTCGAGTGTGGTGGTGCCTTGGGCTATCATCCGGATAATCCGTCCTTTTGCCAGCTCAAAGAGCTCTTCTTCCGACGCAGCACGGGTGGAAGCGATACTGCTGCGAATCCCACCACCGGCCATAGCGATTTCCACATAGCTCTTGCCCGCCAGGCGCATGGCAAATTCATCCTCTCGGGTATGCACAAAGACCGGATGCGTGTGGCTATCCACAAAACCAGGAGTGATGATCTTGCCTTCGGCATCAATGACTGTGTCCCAGCTATAGTTCTGCTGAATCTCGCTTGAGGCACCGATGGCGATGATCTTGCCGTCTTTGATGGCCATTCCGGCATCCTTGATTACGCCGGCATCGTTCATATCTGAACCGCATTTTGCTTTGCTTCCGCTCTTCATGGTGGCGATTTCACGCGCATTGTAGATGATCAAATCTGCTTTCATAGTTGTCAAACTCCTTGGTATCTAAACAGGGTTTTCGTGGCTGGAAATTTCGTCAAGATCAAAAAAAGAGTCGGAAATCCGACTCTTAGTATGGCAATATCAAGATAAGGGACTTATTCCTTCTCTTCCTCATCCATATCCATGTCAAACTCTTCCGAGCTGAAGATATCGTTGAAGATTTCGGTAACGGCTTTGTACTCCTCATCGTCGTCCACGATGCTGAGTTCCAGGGCGTCATCCACTTCTTCAAAGCGCAGGACGTCATAGGTATCAGAATCCGGTTCGGCCAGGGCTACATAGTTCTTGCCTTCATGGTTGATGATTTGCAGAACTTCAAAGTCTTTCTGGCTGCCGTCTTCCATATCCAGGGTGATGATATTGGTTTCTGCTTCGCAATGGTCTTCGCAAGAGCAGTCTTCCCCTTCGCAATTGCAATCGTGTACGTGTTCATCTGTATTGATGCAGTTATCTTTCTTCGTCATTGTAAACTCCACTAGTTTTTTTGCCATTTTTATGGAGGGGCTCTTTCTGGCAAGAGAAAAATATCCATCCTGCTCACCCCTGATGGATAAAGGAATAAGCAGTTGGAGCGAAAGCTATTGACAAAACAACCCCGCTCTCAGAGCGTGAAAATAAATAAAAATCTAAAAACCCTGGAGGTTATATGTCATTCCGCGTCCTCGCGATCAATCCCGGTTCCACTTCCACCAAGATTGCCGTATATGAAGATCAAACTCCGCTCTTCGAAGTTACCTTGCGGCACGATCCGGCTGAATTAGACCAGTATGGTGGCATCATCGAACAATATGATTTCAGAAAGCACCTGGTGATGGAAGCCATGCGCGAAAACAATGTTGATCCCGCATCCCTTCACGCTGCGGTCGGTAGAGGTGGCTTGGTTCGTCCGGTATCAGGCGGCACAATGAAGATTTGTGATGCCATGCTCAGAGATCTCAAAGACCCCGCGCTTTGGGGCAGAATCCATGCCTCCAATCTGGGCGCTTTCATTGCCAAGGCCATTTCTGACGAGCTGAACATCCCCGGCTTTATCGTGGATCCTGTGGTGGTGGATGAGTTCGACGAGATTGCCCGCATTTCCGGCATTCCGGAGATCGAGCGCAAGAGCTTGCTGCATGCACTGAACATCCGCTACATCAGCCGTTTAGTGGCCTCGGGCATGGGCAAAAAGCATGAAGACGCGTGTCAGATCGGCGTCCACATGGGTGGCGGCA
>JAJOKA010000107.1 GCA_021206555.1 Candidatus Cloacimonadota bacterium
CAGCGGTAACCATTGCGTTCCAATCCGACGGTCACCACTCTCGACGCGCCTACGCCACGGATTTTGTACGCGGGGAGTGAGGCCTTCCGCTTCACTGCGGCCATTGCAATAGATGGCGATGTCAAACCAGCTGACGTTATCCACCGGGGAGTTTATCACCTACAGTGCTGACCGGAGCCGGACGCATAAACCGGTTCCATTCTGCTTGCGGTAACTTCATACTTGCTGATGTAGAATCCGGAGAGGCTGACGCTATTGGCCTGATTTGTGCCCAGCTGTCCAAAGGCCAGAATGCCGGGTTCGACGTAAACAAAGTTGCTGCCGGGTTTCGGAGCCTGAACAATCGGGGTTTGCGGTGTGCTTGCGGTTTGCACAGGAGTGTTTATCCTGCGGGGGTCTTCTCTCACCGTGCTCTGTGTGGTTTTCAGTTCGCCATAAGAGGTTTGTCTGGGTGTAGTGGGATTAGTCTGCGGGGTATTGATCGCGACATCCTGAGTGTCGGCCTCCGTGCTCACGCCAAAGACCCAACCGGTGTACTGCAGTTTCTCGCCCCTGTCGCCAAAGATCACATTATAGACGTTAGTAGTAAAAAGCAAGGCGATAAGGGTGAGCACCACGAATACCAGGATCCAGAATCCCAGTTCGATGCGAATCTTGGGGACGGCATCCTCAGCAGCGGTATTGGTCTCATCAATCTGTCCTTGCTCCAGAGTGGTGCAGATTTCGGCACCATCCAGCGCGGGCAGATTGGTCATTGCATCATACATTCCTTGCAAACTGGCATAGCGTTGGGAGATGTTGCGATGCAGGCATTCGGCTAAAACTTTGTTCAGATCAAGGCTGACGCCACTGATGAAGGGGAATTTATTGGAACGAAGTCTCGCTTCGCTATAAATCGTTTGATAGAGGCTTGCCTTGGAGAGCAATTGCGCAGCGATCATGGCCAAAACGAAGACGTCCTCGCGTTCATCGCTTTCTTCGTAACTGATCCCGCTGGAGAGCACCACTAGTTCCTCTTTTGTCGGTGAGCATGATACCGGCCAAGGCAGTTTTTTCGATGGTGAGCCCTTGCTTGCGGATCTGCATAGCGGTGCGAATCAAGCTGGGGATGAGCTTGCGCACCAGATCCTCGTTCAGGCGTTCAGGATTGTATTTCTTGATCTCTGCCAGAGAAACTCCATGCACATATTCCACAGCCATGTAAGCCGGGGAGTGAGTCTGGTTTACTTCTGCCACCTTGGCAGTATGGGCATCCTGGAGTTTGTTTAGCCTGGAAAGTCTCATTTGCAGGCAAAAGAGTGTGCATATTACTGAAGCTGGATTTGAAAAAGATCTTCAGAACGTATTCATGACCATCCTTTTCCGCGATGTACTTGATGCCTTCGGCATCTTTATTCATCATGCGCAGGATCTTGTAGCCCCGAAAATCGTCTCCCGGATCCAGGAGCGTAAAATTCTTGTTCACCACTTCCTGGTAGGCTGTGATGTTGTCCATGAGGTTTGTTGCTGTTTTAGCGGAAGCAGCTTCTTCTTTTGTATCCTTGATCACGGGGCTCTGATCTTCTCCGCAATGCGGACAGAATCTTGCCTTTTCCGGCACCCCTTTGCCACAGTTAAAACAAAATTGTGCTATGATATCCTCCTACAGATGAGCGGTTTCACGCTCCACTCCGCTTCACTTTGAGCAGCACGCTCTGTCCGTTGATATCGACAGACTGCATATCGTCGCCTGCTTCCAAAGTGATTGCGTCAGAAAGGGTTTCGCCCATGATATAATCCCGGTATTGATCCACTGCTTCATTGATCAAAGCGTCCGCGGCAATAGAAACCACCACACGATCCATGATCTCAAAGCCCTGTTCTTTGCGAGAGAACTGAATCTTGTTGATCAGCTCACGGGCATAGCCTTCACGGATCAGGGCATCGGTGAGTGTGGTATCCAGTGCTACAAAGATATCTTTCATGCTGGCAAAGACATAGCCTTCGCGGGGGAGAATCTGCACTTGAAGGTCTTCCGGCAGCAGATCAAAGCGCTCATCACCCATAATGAGAGTGTACATGCCATCCCGCGCGAATGCGCGCAAAGCGTCCGCGCCATTTACCTTTTGTAGTGACGCGGCAATGGCTTTCATTTTGGGTCCAAACTTCGGGCCCATAACCTTGAATTGCGGCTTTAGCTCATATTGCACAAAGTCACTATCTTCTTCCACAAAGCAGATTTCGTGGATATTCACTTCTTCTTTGACCAATTCCGGCATAGCTTCCAGGGCAGGACGCAGCTTGGCGGGAACATACATTTTACCCAGCGGTTGGCGAATCTTGATCTGGCATTCACCGCGAGCGGTTCTGCCCAGGGATACGACGTCAATCACCGCCTGCATTCTGGCTTCCAATTCAGCATCGATATAGCGGGAATCAGATACCGGATAATCGGCCAAATGCACGCTTTCTGCTCCGGTGAGGCTTTGATAAATCTCATCAGCCAGATAGGGAACGAAGGGCGCGATCAGCTTGCAGACTTCGCACAAGACGACATGCAAGGTGCGGTAGGCCTCGATCTTGTCTTCAGTAAGCTCCAAAGACCAGAACCTGCGACGCGAGCGACGCACATACCAGTTTGAAAGTTCATCGATCACGAAGTCCTGGATAGCGCGCACGCTGCGGGTAAATTCATACACATCAGTGTATTCTCTCACATTTGCGGTGAGCGTGTGCAAGCGTGAGATGATCCAGCGATCGATCTCCGCATGGCGTTGCCAATCCTGCCCATACCGCGAGGCATCAAAACCATCGATATTGGCATAGGTGGCATAAAAAGAATAGACGTTTTTGAGGTGCCGATGAACTTGCTGAGGATTTCGCGAACGCCATCAACATCGAAACGAGTGGGCACCCAGGGAGGGCTTACTTCCAGAAGATACCAACGGATGGCATCCGCGCCATAATCCTGCATCAATTGGATGGGATCCACGCTGTTGCCCTTACTCTTGCTCATCTTCTGGCCGTTTTTATCCAGAATGAGGTCATTCACCAGGCAGCTTTTATAGGATGACTCCCCCTTCAGCAGGGTGGAGATGGTGAGCATGCTGTAAAACCAGCCACGGGTTTGATCGATGCCTTCGGAGATGAAATCCGCAGGGAAAAGCTCGCTGTCAAAGCGATCGGCATTCTCAAAGGGATAGTGCCATTGCGCGAAAGGCATGGCTCCGCTATCAAACCAACAGTCAATCACTTCCGGAGTGCGGCGCATGGTTTTCCCGCACTTCTCACAGGGAAGCTCAACTTCATCGATGTAGGGGCGATGCAGATCCATTGCTTCGGAAACAGCTTCACCATTGGCTTTTCGGCCTATTTTGGCCAGCTCTTCCCGGGAACCGATAGACCTCTTGTGTCCGCAATCTTCACAGATCCAGATGTTCAGAGGTGTTCCCCAAAAGCGATCCCGCGAAAGAGCCCAGTCCACGTTGTTTTCCAGCCATTCGCCAAAGCGTTTTTCACCCACAAAAGGATGGGTACCATTTGATCTTGGCATTATTGGCAATCAGTTGATCGCGGAACATAGTGGTGCGGATATACCAGCTTTCACGCGCGTAGTATATAAGCGGACTGCTGCAACGCCAGCAATGGGGGTAGTTGTGCTTGATCTGTTCCCGGCGGTACAAAGCTCCGCTATCCTTGAGATGACGGATGATCTCTTTGTCCGCAGTTTTTGACGAATACACCGGCCCAGGGCGCAACAAGCTCATTGAATTTGCCTTCGCCATCCACGGGATTCACAAAAGGCAGGTCATTACTTGACGCCCAGAGAATAGTCGTCCGCGCCAAAAGCAGGCGCAGTGTGTACCACTCCGGTGCCATCGCTCATGGTCACATAGTCTGCCAGACCGATGAACCAGGCAGGTTTATCCACAGGGACAAAGGTGAAGAGCGGTTCATACTGACGGCGCTCAAGGCTGTTGCCCGGGAACTCCGCGACGATCTCATATTCTCCATCCAGCACGTCCAGGCGAGCTTTGGCCAGGATCAGATATGCGCCATTGTGCAAGACCTTCACATAGCTTTCTTCCGGGTCTACCGCAAGGGCTACATTGGAGATCAGAGTCCAGGGCGTGGTCGTCCAGGCCAGATAATAGGTGTTTTCCTCATCCAGAGCTTTGAACTTCACGTACACCGAGGGGTCTTCCACATCGCGGTAACCTTGGGCTACTTCATGCGAAGAGAGCGGCGTGCCACAGGAAGGGCAATAGGGCACGATCTTGTGCGCTTTGTAGATGAGATCACGCTTGAAGAAGTCGTTGAGAATCCACCAGACAGACTCAATGTAGTTATTATCCAAAGTGATGTAGGGATTGTCAAGATCGATCCAATAGGCCATTAGTCGGGTCATTTCGCGCCAGAGCTTTTCGTAAGAGAACACGGAATCACGGCAGCGGGAGCAAAACTCTTCCACGCATATTCTTCGATGCCTTTTTTGTCTTCCAAGCCCAGGATTTTCTCTACTTCGATTTCCACCGGCAGGCCATGGGTGTCCCATCCGGCCTTGCGTTTCACCTGAAAGCCGTTCATGGTCTTATAGCGACACACTACGTCTTTCAAAGTGCGTGCCATCACATGGTGAATACCGGGTTTGCCGTTTGCCGTGGGCGGGCCTTCATAAAACACAAATTGCGGCTTTCCTTCGCGAAAGTCTATGCTCTTTTGGGCCATGTCGTGCTTATCCCAATAAGCGCGTACTCTGGCTTCCAAATCCCTGGGATTTTCTTTTAGATCGATGCTTTTGTACATAGTTTAGATTTTCTTGGCTCTTCCTGTGCGTTTGGGTCCCGGAACGTAAGCTGTCTTGCCTACGGGATGGGCTTTTTTATGATCATGCAGCTGTTGAGTGGGATGCACTTCATGCTCTTCCACTTCTTCCTTGGGTTCTTCAAAAAGCTCGCTAAAGTGTTCTTTCAAGTCTTCATGACCGTTGACGTATTCTTTCCAGTCGTCCATAGCCTTGTCCATGTCCACGCAGCGTGTGCACAGAACCAGCAGATTTTGCTCGGATACGCCGATCCAGCCACGATCGTAGCATTCATCGCAACGTTTCTTTTTGCGGTTGTTGGCCGCGATCTTTTTTGGCTTCGTCCAAATGCTTCTCATCCAATGTAAACATACACTTCTCCTTAGGTCAATATGCCTTGACCGGCTTTGCGGCTCCGGATTGGAGCTGATATTCTCTCAGTTTGTGCCATAGTTTTGACCGGCACTATTTTGCAAAGCTTTTTTTTTCTACCCGTGGCCTTAAGACTTCTTGCGACCGCGGCTTTTGGGTTTTTCCTCCACCACTTCCGGCACCGCTTCCGGCTCTTCAGCGGGGGATGTCTTCAAACACGATTGGGCTTGCGATCACCGTTCTTTTCAGCTCCACCTTCACGATGGGCTCCAGGCGGTGGGTTACTACAAAGAGATTCTTGTTCCGAGATAGCGCCAGCTTCTCTTCCGCGCTCATCGCGTCAATCTCTTTCAGGTTTACGATGCGGTCGATCTTACCGCTGGCCATGTCCACGATTTGCACAAAGCTTTGTTTCTCTGCCATGAAGTGAACCTCCATTTCATATTTATCGGGGAATTTTTCTACGATATCGAGCACGAAATCGTAATAATCTTGATGGAAAATGCTGTGCCAGGCGCGAAACGCCCTGCATTTGAGTATGCGAGGGCACACCGCACACAGCTCAGGAGCTATCTGACGGTGTCGTTTGAGTTCGCAGTGATACAGGCGGGACTTTTTCACAAGCGCATAACAGGGTAATTGCGAAACTTGTCAAGCGATTTCGGGCATAATTGCCCACTCACCCATGGACTTGGTGGCTTTTGTCTCTTCCGAACCATTTATGAATCTCCTGAGGAGTACCTAAACCAGGCTCAGGAACCGCGCAGGAGATGCTCAGGAGATTGTCAGCAGAAAAGCACGGTAGATGAGGGACTACAGCTGTGATCCGGCATGTCGGGTTAGCTTGCTATGCCGTATCACTCAGCTCTAAGGCTGATTCTGTTGACGCATGCCACAAATGATGCCGTGCCGCACTCCGCGAGTGCTTACGATCAGTTTTTTCGGCTTTGGCCTTGTGGATCAATTGCGCCACCAGCAGGCTGGCAGGCAGCATCAAATCTGCTCTGGCAGGATCCATGCCCTGGATCTCACAGATCTGCGGAACTGATAGCGAACGATACATCAGCACTTGGCGGAAGATCTCTCCTCGACTCAGGATGGTGCCATTTAGCGAGATCGCGTCAAAGCTTTTGGTGCCTTGCGAGACCGCGGCCATAGTGCTGATCGAGCCTCCGGTGCCGGTCAATTGGAAATCCTTGCCGGGCTGTAGTTTGACGCTCTTTTCCAGATATTGCTCAAGCTCATTGAAAGCGCAATTTGTATAGGGATCACGGTTTCTAAACTGACTGTTGAGGCTGACTGCGCCAAAGGGCAGGCTCTTGATGCTTTGGATCTTGCCGTCCAAGCCATAGATCAGTTCTGTGCTGGCACCTCCGATGTCAAATGCCAGTACCTTTCCTTTGGGCTTGATGGCCGAGGAAATGCCTTTGAAAGCAGCCATGGCTTCTTCTTCTTCGCTGAGGATGCGCAGATCAAGGGAGCTTTGTTCCAAGATCAAATTCCGGATTTCATCGGCATTTCGCGCTCTGCGTTAAAGCCTCTGTGCCGATCAGGATGATCCGCTGCATTTCCGGGAACTATTCCTGATGTCGAGGACGATGCTCAAAATGCTCTGGATAGCGGTGTCACTGAGCTTGCCTTGCTCATCCAAATGCGAGATGAGACGCAGGGGAATGCGATAGTCCAAGAATATACTGTTATCATTGCACTGCATCACTTTACACGCGTTCGAGCCGAATTCTATGATCATTTCCATTGGTATATACCTCAAATCCGATGTATTACATCTTGGAATAGAATAAGCAAGTTTTGATCTGTGGGCAAAGGATATTTGGGATTGGTTTCCCGCAGATTTGCCCCTGGGAGTTGTAAGCGCTACCCCAATTTCTAAGAAGCCAAATCAATCATGAGCATTTCCCAATCCTGTATCGGAGCCGTTTATTACAAGCGCTTTCGACTTCCAGCAGCGGGTAAGCGAGAAAGAATAGATGGCATCCAGATCGGTTTTGGCACGCAGATTACGCGAATTACGCGGATTATTGATAGAACTCTGATCCATGTGATCTTGATGGACTCCTGACTGACTGATCATACTGATGCTACTGACATACTCTGTTTTTTCTTTTTACTCTGTGTTGTTTAATAGAACGCAGATCGAACTGATCAAACGGATTAAATGGATCAGGTTTTCGAGTTTTCAGGTTTTGAAGTGTCGGCTGTCGCGCAGCTTTAATTGTCCATTCTCAATTTCCAATTCTCAATTCATATCAGCCTTCTTCCAGATACTTAAGGAAATGCTCATGCACATCGATGGGCAAGCGTTTGGCCTTGCCTTGTGACGCATAAACCACGGTGAACTTTGCGCTGAAGCACAGTTCATTTTGGGAGTTATAGGCTTCCTGGCGCCAGAATCCCTTCAGCCTATTGGCTTCGTAAAACCAGCTTTTCACCGTCACTGTATCTTCCAGATCCAGCGCTTTCAGATAGTCCAGTTCATAGTGTAGCACAAAAAGCTGGAGATCCATTTTCAGTAATTTAGCGATGGACATATCCATTTCCACCAGAGCATCGCTGCGGGCAGCTTCCAACATTTGCAGATAGGCGGCATTGTTCATATGTCCATAGATGTCGCATTCATAACCGTATATTTTCTTGTTAAACGTGAAGATCATGGCTGGTTCCTTGCTTTTTACTTGACCGATAGCGCCTCAAAATATGCTTGGCGAAAATACCGGATGAACAGAGGATTTTATGAGCCAGAAAAAAAGTCAACCCAAAAATAAAGGAAGCCATGCCGCTTACCAGCGAATCAGTAGTATAAAAGG
>JAJOKA010000213.1 GCA_021206555.1 Candidatus Cloacimonadota bacterium
GGTTTTCATTCACTGTGGTGAAAGCCGTTTCATTTGGGTTTAGATAGCTCGCAAGTACAAAGACGAGTCCATGAGTTCCGTAGGAACGACATTTCAGATAGCATCCGGTTGTCACGCAATGTTTTGAGTGCCATCGGCACGGCATATCAGTTAGCCCATCTCTGGCTCCCATGCCACTGGCAAGTCTCTCCCAGCCCTCTTCCCCACCAGGCAGGAGGGGTCTGGGAGACTCTTCTGTGCCAGGCAAGCCTGAAAAGGGCTTTGAATTGGTAAAACAAGCCAGGGCTATCCAGGATCAGGGGATCCTAATCCCTCAATTTACCTGCTTTTTACCGATTATAATCGATGAATAAGCTGCTTTTTGCCGATTTGTATCCGTGTTTCTCAGATTCAGAGAGTAATCCAAATAGAGAAACAAGTCGGTGATCAAATTTAAGCGCAATAGGTTAGCATGTTCATATGTGGTGAGTTATGTGCGCGATTCAGAGTTTCATAAGGTTTAGCGTGCTTACTCCGTCCATCAGCCCATTGGAATATCTTGGGTTTACCCCTATTTTGCCTCATGTTCCTCTCATGTCATGAAGAAATTATGTAGTAAGCACCAAGTAAAGCTAAGCTGATCTTCTGTAGAAGGAAAGGCTAATGCCCCAACAAACATAGCATCATGGTGTTTCCACCCGCGTGATGGCATCCACCGGACAGCCACGAAAGGTATCGGGCTCTTCTCCGGCGCAGATGCCGCAGGCAATGCATTTTTTCTTTATCAATAAAGGCCTTGCCGTCCTTGTATGTGATGGCATCCACCGGGCACACTTTGAGACACAAACCACAGCTGATGCATTCTTCGCTATCCACAGTGTAGTAAGGCTTGTTTGACTCTTCCTTTTCTATCGCTTGTGCTTTGGGTTCAGTTTTGGAGATTGGCTTATCTTCCCGTGGTGGCGTAACGGCTTCACCGGATGTCACTTCGGACTCTTGAGGAGATACTTCGAGCTGTATCGTTTCAGGCGCAGAGCTTTCCTTGGTTGGCAGATTGGGAATGGCCACAAAGCCATCCACACAGCGGCGACAGCCAATGCATTTGACACTATCAATCACGGCTTTGCCATTCACCATGCTGATGGCATCCACCGGGCACACAGTTTGCTTTTCCTGTTTGGGGAATACTCCCCGTGCAGCCAGAAATTGCATGATGCCAATGGCCAAAAGCATGATCACGATTACAGCGACTATGATCTTTCTCATTGTACTCTCCCCCGACAAACGGTTCCCGGTTTTGGGCATTTTATTGTGCAGCGCAGGCAATGAATGCAGTTTTCATCCTCCACATATTCCGAGGCCAGAATGTCCAGATTCATCGGGCAATTGCGGCTGCATAGTTCACAATCGACGCAGCGTTCCAGATTGCGGAAGATCTTTTTGCGCTTAATCCCCAGAAGTGAGCCCAGCTTTTGAGCCAGGTTCAATAGTGCCGCGTAAGGACAGAGATACCTGCACCAAAGGCGTTCCATGAAGAATCCCCCGATCAGGATCAAAGCCAAGACGAGCAATCCGCCAATAGCCATTGACGGTAAGCGGGAGAGTCCGTAAACTGGACAAAAGTTTGTGTAAAGCCATGATAGCCCAAAGATTACGAGGATGATATTGATGATCAGCACGCCATATTTCAGTTTCACCAGCTTGCGTTCATACATATATGGTATCTGCTTGCAGCGCTTTTTCCGCAGGGCATAGACCAGCTCTTGCAAGGTGCCCAAAGGGCAGATATAGCCACAAAAGACGCGGCCTTGAAATGCTCACAGCATGAAAGCTATCCCCCAAAAAGGATGCCAAGGGCTGCAACACCTACACTGAAAGTGATGAGATTGCCCTTCAGAAATCCGAAGCAGATCATGGCATAGGGGCAGATATTGTGGATGGTGGCTTTAGCCTTGACGATCACAATGGTCAATATCCCCAGTGCTAAAAGCAAAAACAGGGCTTGAGAGAGCTTGCGCTGCAAGGTTTTACTCATGTTTAATGGATGATCATAGCTAGCCGCTCCGCGCGTTGCAGAGGGTTATCTTGCACTTTGATGGCTTCACAGTATTCGGGCTTCAGTTCTTGCTTGAAGATGCCCAAGTATATCTGCTCTGTAGCTTTAGCCAGCTGGCGCGCGTTGATCTCATCGAAAGGAATGGCGTCCATCATCACGCAGCGTTCGTTATATAGATCATAGCTATTGTTATAGCTCACACAGGGTTGCAAGACTTCGATGAAGGAAAAGCCTTGTGCCGCACTGCTTGCTGGATCAGACCACTCAGATGGTCAATCTTCGCGCTATAGGCTCTGGCCACGAAGCTTGCTCCGGCTTCCATCAAAAGCGTGATGGGATTAAAGGGATTTTCGACATTGCCCAAAGGCGTGGAAAGCCCCTTGTAGCCCGTGTAGGACAGGGGTGAAGCCTGCCCGGTGGTGAGCCCATAAGTGCCATTATTATGCAGGATCAGGGTGATATCGATATTGCGTTTGGCGGCAAAAAGAGTGTGCTCAAGGCCTTCTCCCAGGCTATCGCCATCTCCGCCAAAGCTGATCACATGCAGTTTGGGATTGGCGAGTTTGATGCCCTGAGCGGTGGCTAATGCTCTGCCGTGCAGTCCGTAAACTCCGCTGAGATTGAGATAGTCAAAGATTTTGCCATGACAGCCGATGCCACAGGTGATGGCAATATCAGCCAGGGCAAGTCCTTCATCATGCAAAGCTGTTATA
Organism: Candidatus Cloacimonadota bacterium; assembly: GCA_021206555.1. Taxonomy (GTDB): domain Bacteria; phylum Cloacimonadota; class Cloacimonadia; order Cloacimonadales; family Cloacimonadaceae; genus UBA5456. Next base: position 2,749 of record JAJOKA010000213.1, read on the forward strand.
GCTTTTTTTGGCAGCCGCGATGATGCCAAAGTTTCCGCAACCCATGCACCAGGTGTTTTCCTTGCCGGTATTCATGCTACGCATTTTCTGCCTCCCTCACGCGCTCTGCCAGTTCCTTGCTATCCCAATGACGACCATCATAGCGCAGGATATTGGCCTTGGCTTTGATGTCCAATTTGATCCGCAAAAACTCCGCGAAGTTAGGCTGCGAAGAATGCTCCACGATGATCGCTTCGCATCCGCGATAGGCTTCCAATTCCTCACAGGGAAAAGGCTCCAGGTAGATGGGCACCACCAGTTTGAAGGGATGGTGTTGCATGGCTTCGCGCAGCTCCAGAGCGGTGGAGCCATAGGCAAAGACCAGGCTTTCCCCTGCTCCATATACAGCTACGCGCTGATGCTTCTTCGTGGCTCTTTTCACTGTTTCCGCTTTACGAAGGCGTTTATCCTTCATCATCACCATGACTTCCGCGCCATCAGTGCGCACCCCGCTTTCCAGATGTTCATGACTGTTCCATTTGATCACGTCATCTTCATCCGCGTGTTCAGAGCCGGGGAACTCCAAGGGTGATACTCCCGATTCGGTAACAGCATAGCGTTTATAGGGCTTAGCCTCGCTTACGAGTGCTTCCGGCGCTGAAGGCAGAGAGAGCTCTTCCGGGAAGATGTCCGCGGAGCTCTCGCTGAGGTGTTTTTCCGTGAGCAAGATGGCTGGACTCTGACATTCCCAAGCCAGGTCCATCAGTTCCGCTGCCAGCGAAAAAGCGCGCTCAAAGCTATCCGGAGAAGCCACAATGCGAGGAAACTCACCATGTCCCTGATGAAGGGCAAAAAAAGAGGTCTTCCTGCGCGGTATAGGTGGAAACTCCGGTGGCCGGTCCCGGACGGGAGGAAAGGACAAAGAGTAGCGGTGCTTCCACCATCCCGGCCAAGGAAAAGGCTTCTTGCATCAGGGCAAATCCACCACCGCTACTACCCACGGCTGACCGTTTTCCGGCAAAACACGCGCCCACAGCCATATTAGCAGCTGCCAGTTCACTTTCCGCATGCACAGCGTACACTTTGTGGCTTTCGCGTTTAAGCGCCAGATAGTGCAAGATGGATGAAGCGGGAGTCATGGGATAGCTGAAATATAGATCCAGCCCTGCTGCCCAGGCTCCCAGAGCTATCAGTTGATTGCCGCTGTAGAGCTTTCTTGCGCCCATCTTGCTGTATGACAAGGGTAAGCCTCACCAAGTTCAAGCTCTTTGACCAGCTTATAGACAGCTTCCGCGTAAGTGATATTTTGCTCGATGCTGTGTTTAAACTCCCTTTTGATGTTTTGCTCTAAGTCCCGAGCCTCAATCCCACACACAGCACAGAAGATGGCAATAGCCGAGAGCGACACGTTGCCACCCGGGCCATACACTTCCTTCATCAGGCTGCCCAAGGGCAATTTGATCATGCTTGAGTCAGCTGAAGCAGCGTCATCTCCATTCACAAAATGAAGGGCTCCAGGCTTGAGCTGTCCTGCGTGTTGGCGAATGCTGCGATCGTCAAACTGATGATGAGATCGATGGCGCTATAGCTGTTATAGAGTTTGGAATCGCTGATGCTGACGACGCTGAAATTGTGTCCGCCTTTGATCAAAGACTGATAATCGTCGGTTTGAAACACGTGTTTTCCTGCAGCCATGGCTAGATGCGCGAGCACCTGCGCGGCTTTCTTCACGCCTTCGCCGGCCTTGCCTCCGATCAATACATTAAAGGTTTCAGCGGGCACTTTCGACCTCTTCAAAGAAGCTCAGGTCTCCTGACACAGCGTTTTGCAACCCACGGAGCTCCGTACTGACATCATAACGCAAACGGGAGCGTGTCCGGGTGAGAATATCCAAAGAGCTTTGATACTTATTGTATTGCGCAGCATAATGCATGAGTACTTGGGTAAAATATTCCTCTGAGGGATACTGCAAAAGGCTTTTTCGATGAACCTTCCCGCATCATCTGTATAGTTTTCCATCAGATAACTGAGCACATAGGATATATAGATTCGCCAGCCGCGTGAATCAGTGAAGATAGTTTGCTCCACAAAGCTCTCCAGGCATCCCAATCCCCACTGCCACTGTAGAACCTGGTATAGAACTCAGTAAGGCGGATGTCATCATCCACAAAGACGCGGGCTCGTTCGATGTATTCAGAAGCTTTCTGATATTCACCTTTTTCGGCCAGATAGGTGGCAGCCCGAACGAAACCGGAGCCATAGTTCATCACCAGGCGACGCATGTTTTCATCCATGAAGACGCTTTCATCATCGATTGACCGATAGACATAGATTTCATCGATGTTTTGTAAGAGACGTTCGCCATTGATCATGTCCTCTCCGGGAACAGAACCAGACGAGCCACCATGCCTTCATTGCGGGTATAGTCTTCAAAGCCGATGAAGCTTTCGCAAGTGACGGCAAAATAGATGGGACGATGGCCAAAGTTATCCTTGATGATCTGCATCACAGCAAGATCGGACACGCGATAGAAAGGCTCATTGGGTCGCCAGGCGGGGGTTTCATCCACGCTGAGGACAAAGCTGCCACTGGCCTCGGTTCCGGGCACGATCAGGTTTTGCTGCAATCTGCTGATGCGCATGCCATCGATCGCTTCATCCGGATACTTGAAGAGAATGCCTTCTTTATCCCGAAGCTGGCGGATATACCATGGCGTATTGAGCAGCGAAAGATTTGCCACGGACACATCCTGACGGATGCCCTTCAGATACTTGTTTTTATAGGCCAGGGCGTCGTCCATCGTGGCTTGAGCTTCAGCTGAAGGTGCCACATCCTGCGCCTCATGCGTGTATTCAAAGGCAAAGGGATCTTCCACCGCCTGGGCATACCAGAGCGGGAAGGTGTCATTATCCCCATTGGTGAAGATAATGGCGTTTTCCTCCAGGGAATTAAGGAAGTTCACCCCATAATCCAGAGCGATAAACTCATTTGAGCGATCATGCACATGATACTGGCTGATCATATTGCCCACGGGGAGCAGCAGCATCAAACTGCCAGGGCGTATTTGATATTGTCCTGTTTGGCCATATTGACGATGGCCAGAGCTCCGATGCCCAGCCAGATCGCCCACATATTGTAGGCTACCACAAAGAAATAATCCCGATCCCGCACTTCGGCATTGGAGAGATTCATCACAAAGACCATGATAATGGTGGTGAAAAGCAGGATGCAGAAGAAGTAATTGAAGCTATGGCGATTCTTCCGATAGTGGAAAATCCCACCCAGGACTCCCAAAAGCGCGATGAACATATTGCCGATGTTTTGGCCGATTACGCCTGCGGTTTTCACCAGCGGAGCCAATATCCCTTCCGGGAACCATTGCATGCCAAAATAGCGCAGGAAGTGATAGCCCATCTGATCCCCAAAGAAGCTGCCACGCCGCACCACAAAGCTGGTATTGCCATACTGCTTTCTCAAGACATAGTCCTGAAAAGCTCTCAGCGTGCTGGGATGCCCTTCATTGATAAAGGGACGGTCTGCGGCCCGGATCATCAGATAGATATGGCTGGAAAGCCCCACCACCACGAGCATGATGGCCAGCTGCCAAAAGCGTTTGCCAAAGACATCGCGCAGTTCAAAGGCCAGAATCACCAGAGTGACCAGGGCAAAGCCCCATTTATCAAAATCATCGATACTGAGCCTGGCGCCGATGCCTCCGGCGATGAAATAGCCGGCCATGATTGCCATCGTATAGCCCACCACTTTGAGCCAGAAATTCTCGTTTTTGATGCCACGCTGCAACATCGGATAGACGATGATGAAGAGCACCGCGGGCGCCACTTGCAGCGCGGTCTGATGCACGCTGAAGCCAAGGAAAAAGAGATAGACGATGAAGAAGCAGGATGTTTTGCTGAATCATAATCCCGGGATTTTCTGCACCCAGACCATTGTGAGCCAGAGGATGAGATTGACGAAGAACACCAGTCCGGAATATACTTCGGCCTCGATGGCATTCATCCAGAAGGTAAAGGAAAAGGCCGTGTATAGAGCCGCCACCGTGCCTGCCAGAATGTTCCCAGGCAGTAATCTTCATCATGCTCACCAGCTTCACGGTCAGAAGATAGGTGAACATCACGGCAAAGGCAGAAGCCAATCCGGAGATGAAAGCTGCGATGATGGCATGGGACACAAAAGAGCCAAACAACGCTACAATTGCTCGACCAAACACGATATAAAAAGGGATTGCCCGGAGGATGCGGAACCCCCCAGAATGCTGATGCAGGTGGCATATTCCCCGCTATCCCAAAAGCTCATGGTGCGCGCTGCGTGTGATATACACGACCAGGGTAAGGGCAAAGATGATCCAGGCCACGATGGCATTGGTCTTATCCGACACCAGGGCCTGCGGTCTCAACACCGCGTCATCAATTCTTACTGCCGCCTGTGGCTTTTGATATTCCTTAGTCCCCTTCTTTGGGGCATTAGCGAGTTTCTTGATCTCATCTATTTTGGGCATTGATACTCCTTCTTAGTCTTTCATTCCGGCTTTGGCCGTGCTGGCGATGATCTGCTTCTGGGCAAAGAAGAAGAGCAAGAGCACCGGCAAGATGCTAAAGGTTGAAGCTGCCATCAGCAGCGTGGTCTGCGTAGAGGCTTCCTGATTGAAATAGCTGAGCCCCACCTGCAACACGCGCAGTTCCGGACGGTTGACCATCACCAAAGGCCACATAAAGCTATTCCAGCTGGTGATCAGCGAGAAGATGGAAGCCGTGGCAATGATCGGCTTGGACAAAGGCATGATGATGCGCCAGAGCATGCCAAAGGTCGAGCAGCCATCGATGGATGCCGCGTCAAAGAGCTCTTTGGGCAGGCTCTTGAAGTGCTGACGAAAGAGGAAAATGGTAAAGATATTCGCCAGCCAGGGCACGATCAGCGCGTTATAGGTATCCAGCCAGTTCAGCTTATCCAATAGGATGTAGGACGATATCATATAGATCGGTTGCGGCACCATCATCATCGACAGGAAGAGATAGAACAAGAAATCCCGCCCTTTAAACTCCATCCTGCCAAAGGCATAGGCTGCCAACATGGAGGTGATGAGCACTCCGATCAAGCTGGCAAAGGAGACATAAAGCGTATTGGCAAAATACAGGCCGAAGGGCACCTTGGTGAAAGCTTTCACATAGTTATCCCAATGCAGACTGGGTTTTGCTGCAAAAGCTCGAT
>JAJOKA010000020.1 GCA_021206555.1 Candidatus Cloacimonadota bacterium
TGCAAATCAATCGCTGTGATAGAGGTATTCCTTTTTTGGGCTATAGAGTTTTTCCGGGGGTAATCCGGCTGCGTCATGAAAACCTGAGCAGGTGCATCCATGGTATGGCAAACACCGAGCATGCATTCATCCTGGGAAAGATCACTGCTGAACAGTTATATCAAAGCACTCGCAGCCGTCTGGGCTTCATCGGCTTTGCAGACAGCGATCATCTTTTACAAGCAATATGGGGTAGAAATCGGCAAGCGGATCAAACCGTGTGAAAACGCGGCGGTAGCTGGAACAACAATGCCAGCAACTGCACTGTTTCGAATCGTAACAACAACAATGCGACGAACACGAACAACAACATAGGGTTCCGCATCATCAGTATCTTCGAGATAAGAATCTGTCCTGGTTTCACGGCAGATCATCAAAGGGAAATCCAGATTTCTATCCTGCTCCCGACATGGGACAAAGAGAAACGACAAACCCGGCTTGGTAGGCATTTTGCTCGAAGAGCCGGGTTTACATTGGGACTATATTGATATATATAATAATGCATTAGCTATCTAAAATGTCATCCCTACGAGATTCAGAAACTAGTGTCGCAGATGAATGGCTCTAGTGATTAGATACTTTATCAACAGTCTGAGCCCTGGAATGTCGCTCCTGCCAGGGCTGGGAAAAAGCCTTTTTTTATGCGGGACTGCCACGCATATTGTGGTTGACAATTCTAAGGCGATGAAAATAGGTGTACCAAAAGAAATTGATATTATCCAAGGAGCATACGAACATGAAAAATATCCTGGTAATCGGCGCTGCCGGTCAGATCGGATCCGAACTCGTACCTTACATGAGAAAGATTTATGGCGAAAGCCATGTAATCGCTACCTACAACCATACTCCGCTTCCCGCAGAATTGATGGAAGGCGGCCCAAGTGCCAAGATGGATGCCATCGATGGTCAGGCCATGCAAGAGATAGTGAGCAAATACAATATCGATGCTATCTTCAACCTGGTAGCCGTGCTCTCCGCCAAAGGCGAAGCGAACCCCACCTTTTCATGGAAGATCAATATGGATACCACCTTCAACTGTCTGGAAGTGATGAAAGACGTGAAAGGCGCAGTGTTTACCCCTTCCTCGATCGGTGCATTTGGCCCCACCACACCGCAGGATCAGACTCCCCAGGATACCGTGATGCGGCCCACCACGATCTATGGTATCTCCAAAGTAGCGGGTGAGCTCCTGGCTGATTATTATCATCTGAAGTTTGGCGTGGACGCCCGTGGTTTGAGATATCCCGGTATCATCTCCAATGTTACTCTCCCTGGTGGCGGAACCACTGATTACGCTGTGGAAATCTATTATGAAGCGATCAAAAACAAAGCCTATACCTGCAACCTTTCTGCCGGCACTTTCCTCGATATGATGTATATGCCGGATGCTCTGCGCAGTGCTGTGGAGCTGATGGAAGCGGATCCTGCCAAACTCGTGCACCGCAATTGCTTCAACGTGACGGCCATGAGCTTTGATCCCGAGATCATCGCTGCTGCCATCCGCAAACACATGCCTGACTTCCGTCTGGAATACAAAGTGGATCCCATCAAACAAGCCATTGCCAACAGCTGGCCCAATAGCATGGACGACAGCGCTGCCGTGATGAATGGGGCTGGAAACCTGAGTTTGACCTGGATTCCATGACTAGCGATATGTTGGAAAAAGTGGGCGCCAAGCTCGGCAAATAAGGAATTTTAGCAATGATAAAGATCGGCGTCGTTGGCGTTGGGCATTTGGGGCAACACCATGCCAGAAAGTTTCAGGGTATGAAAGACGCGTGCCTTGCGGGAATTTATGACCAGGACGCAAAGCGCGCTAAAGAGATTTCAGAGAAATTGGGCACAGTTAACTTTGAATCTTACGAAGCCTTGCTCAAGGCCTGCGACGCCGTCGATATTGCGGCCACCACTTCCGCTCATTATGATCTGGCAAAGCCCGCTCTGGAAGCCGGCAAACACATCTTTTTGGAAAAGCCCATCACCAGTGAATTGTGGCAAGCTCACGAACTGCTGGATTTGGCGGACAAGAAGAAGCTGAAAATCCAGGTGGGACACATAGAACGGTTTAATCCGGTGATCCTCAAGGTTGAGAACGAGATCAAAGATCCGCTCTTCATCGAATCCACCCGTATTTCCACCTTTCATAAAAGGGGAACGGATGTGCCGGTAGTGCTGGATGTGATGATCCACGATATTGATCTGATCCTGAGCTTTGTAAACAGTCCCATCAAAAATATCCACGCCAGCGGCATCGGACTCTTTACCAAAAGCATCGATATTGCCAACGCGCGGCTGGAATTTGAAAATGGAGCCATCGCCAATGTTACTTCTCCCGGGTATCGCTGAAGCTCGAACGCAAAATCAGGTTTTTCCAAAAAAGACAGCTATATCAGCCTGGATTTTGGAATGAAAGAAGCGCGGGTGGTCAAAAAAGAGCCCGAAACTCATGCTGTATCTGCCTAAAATTATGATGGGAGCCACAGATATTGATCCTGAGAAATTGGTGGATCAGCAGCTATATCAGTGCACAGACGATGCCAAAGACGCGTTGACGATGGAGCTGGAGTCCTGGGTTAGCGCCATTTTAACCGACACCAAACCTGTGGTGGACGGTCATGCCGGAACTCATGCCCTCGAAGTGGCCACAAAGATCATCAAGATCATCGATGATCAGCTACATAACACTAAAATCAAGGTTTAATACATGCAAGACATCATAGTAAAAGACATCGCTACACACTTGGGTGAGGAGATTCGCCTTAGAGGTTGGGTGCGCAATATCCGTAGCAGCGGGAAGCTGCTCTTCATCATCTTCCGGGATGGGAGTGGGGGAAGTGCAAGCCGTGGCTTTCAAGCCGGATTTGGGTGAAGAAGCTTTGAAGAAGCCAAACGCCTGAGCCTGGAATCCAGCGTGATTATCACCGGAATTCCCAAAAGAGCATCAGAAGATATCAGGGCAGTATGAATTGGCTGTCACCAGTGTGCAAGCGGTGCAGATAGCTGAGGATTATCCCATCAGCAAAAAAGAACATGGGCCGGACTTCCTGCTTTCAAACCGGCATCTGTGGATTCGTTCTCCCAAACAGTGGGCTGTGCTCCGCATCCGACATACCGTATATTTCGCCATCTGTGAGTATTTGAACGATAACGATTTCTTCCGCTTTGATTCTCCGATCCTTACGCCAAATGCCTGCGAGGGCACCACTACGCTCTTTGAACTGGATTACTTCGACGAAGGTAAAGCCTATCTCTCCCAATCCGGACAGCTGTATCTGGAAACGGGGATCATGAGTTTGGGCAGAGTATATGATTTTGGCCCTGTCTTCCGCGCGGAACGCTCCAAGACCCGTAAACATCTTACCGAGTTTTGGATGATGGACGCCGAAGCCGCTTATGTGGAACACGATGAGAATATGGCCATCCAGGAAGGTCTGATCCGCCATGTGATCCGGACTGTATTGGCCAAATGTGATAAAGAACTGGATATCCTGGAACGTGATAAGGATGCCCTCAAAGCAGCTGACGCCCCATTTAGAAAGATGACTCACTATGAAGCGATCGAATATCTGCGCAGCAAAGGCAGTGAAATCGATCATGGCAGTGATTTGGGTGCCGCAGATGAAGTTTTGCTTACCGAAGGTTCTCCAGTGCCGGTCTTCATCGAGAAATGGCCCAAAGCGATCAAAGCCTTTTATATGAAGCGAGACGCGGAAAATGACGATTTGGTGCTTGGCAGCGATCTCATTGCTCCGGAAGGATTTGGCGAGATCATCGGTGGCAGTCAGCGTGAGGATGATCACGATGTGCTATTGGCCAGAATGCAAGCCGAAAAGATGCCCATTGAAGACTATCAGTGGTTTTTGGATCTCAGAAAATACGGATCAGTGCCACACAGCGGATTCGGAATCGGGCTGGAACGCCTGGTGACCTGGATGAGCGGGATTCACCATATCCGGGAAACTATACCCTTCCCCAGGATGATCTATCGCATCTACCCCTGATGAGTTTCAAATGAGATTGTTAGGATTCGACACGTCTCGTGTCGAAATGGAGCGTAGTTCCGTAACAGAAAGCGGCTCTGTCGCTTGTGCAGACGAAACGTCTGCAATCCTAAGGGAGGATGCTCTTTGCCTCTGAGCCAGGCCACTTAGTTTTGATATTAAATAACAAGATAAAGGACCTAAAGATGATCAAATCTCTATTGTCGGAAACAAGCAGAACGATGAAGTCATCGATGATCCGGGAATTGGTGGCCTCCACGCGTGACATCCCGGGCTTGATCTCATTTGCGGGTGGTTTTCCCTCCCCCAAGACCTTTCCCAAAGAGACTCTTAGCAAACTCTATGCCGATGTGGTGGCAACTGAGGGAGCGGGGGTCTTGCAATATGGAGCCAGCGAGGGAGACAATTTCCTGAAGAAAGAACTCCTGGCCTGGGAAGGTTATGATTTGCCATTGGATCAAATGCTGATCACGGTCGGCGCGACCAACGCTATTTACTATATGACCAAGGCACTCGTGGATCCGGGTGATGTGGTAATCTGCGAAGCACCCAGTTTTTTTGGGAAGCCTGGTGGCTTTTGAGGCTTTGGGCGCGGATCTGCAGGGCATTCCCCATGATCTGGAAGGCCTTGATATCAACAAACTACAGGTAAAAGTGGACGAACTGACGAGAGCCGGCAAGAAAGTGAAGATGATCTATACGATTCCGGATTTCCACAATCGCCGGACTCACGATGAGTTACGCGCGTCGTAAAGCCTTGATCGAATATGCCTTGGCCATGGATATCCCCCATCCTGGAAGATAATCCATATTCCCGGTTGAGATTCAGTGGTGAAGCCTTACCTACGCTATTCAGAATCGCTCATGATGAGTACCATAATACCGAGATCGTCACCGAGATAGTCTCATTCTCCAAGATCCTGGGGCCCGGCATGCGCCTGGCTTTTGTGAAAGGCAGTGAAGTGCTGATCGAACGGATGTGTTCCTGGCAACAAAAGGTCAATGTTACTCCAGATTGCGTCTCACAACGTGTGGCCGCGCACTTTCTGAAAGAAGGATACATGAATCCGCATCTGAGTATGGTCTGTGATTTTTACCGTCCCTATCTGGAGAGAATGCTGGCTGCGATGTCCCAATATCTGCCACCTTACATCCAATACTCAAAGCCTGAGGGAGGAATCTTTACCTGGCTGTGGTTACCGGAAGACATGAATGCCGACCTCTTGTTTGAACAAGCCAAAAAGCATAAGGTGACCTTTATCCCCGGTAGTAAGTTCTATCCCAGCGGTCAGGAAAAGCATAATTGCTTGCGACTGAACTTCAGTTTTTCCTCGCTGGAGCAAATCGATACCGGGATCGCGGCCCTGGGCAGCCTCATGCACGAGTTTTATGCTTGACGTGATAAGCCCCTAGCATTATCTTGTAAACAGGATCAATCCAAAGGAGTATCCAATGAAGAAATTACTGCTGATCAACTGCCCTGAGCCTGATGCTCTTGCCGCTCTTAGCTCAGATAAATATGCCACGCCCGGATTTTAATCCGTACTCGCTGAAAAGCTCTTTGCCAAATCTGAACATGTCCCATTCCATGGGCTTTCAGGCCGGTACGAGCAGTAGCGGAAGCGGATATTACCTTTCTCGCTATACCAATCATCTATCCTACAAACTAAGCCCAAAGATGGATCTGGATGTGGACCTGAACTTCGTCAATTTCGGTTCCATGAATACCGGAAGCAGCTTCAGCTTGAACGATGATAATGACACCAAGCTATTGCCCGAGTTTTCACTGCGCTACCAACCCAAAGAAAACATGAGCTTCGAGCTGAGAATGGGGCAGGGCTTCATGAATCAAACTACATTCAACCGATGGTAAGAGGAGGCTTAATACCTTGACTGCCATAATCATAATCATCCTTGCTGTCCTGGGCGTGCCCTGGGCAGCTTTTTTTAACGTCCTGATCTGGCGTTTGCCGCGTAAGGAATCGATAGTTTTCCCCTCCTCTCATTGTGGTGAATGCGGGAAGCCCATTCCCTTCTATCTGAACGTGCCGATCATCAGCTACATATTGCTAAAAGGGAAATGCAAATACTGTTCAGCCAAGATCCATTGGTCATCATCTCTTGGTGGAGATCATCACTCCGTTAATCCTGATGGAGTATTCTTACAGTACGGTCTCTTCAATGTGCTGTTTCTCAAATATGCTCTCTTGGCTCTGTGGATGATTCCCATCTTCTTTATCGACGGCTTCCATCAGATCATCCCACATAAACTGTCTATTCCCTTGATCCCGATCGGGCTGATCTTTGCTCTGGTTCCCCAAAACGACGTGGGAATTGTTAACTCGTTGCTGGCAGCATTGATCATCTTCAGCTTTTTACTGCTTTTGGCCTACCTTTATCGCTTTGCCCGCAAGGCAGACGGATTGGGCGGTGGCGATATCTGGCTGTTGACCGGTATATCTACCTTCTTCGGTCTCATCAGTCTGCCCTTTTTGGTGCTCCTGGCTTCGCTTTTGGGCATCCTATACTTCTTGATCTTGTGCGGGACAAAGAAAAGGGTTTTGCCTTTGGCACCTTCATCTCTTTCACTGTAGTATTCTGGATCCTGATGGGTGGGGAAAGGCTGCTAAACTATCTGCCAATATAAGTTTGAGCTATATAAGACAACGCCGGAAGGGTAAGTGTCCCATCCGGCGTTACTTACGTTTAACTGAAAAATAGACTTGCTGATCACATACCGGCAAGGCTGCTCATCAGTCCGATCATCGTGCTGGCCAATACTAGCCAGAGAACTACTCCGATGGCCATAAAAATCAGCTGAGCGATAGCCCAGTTTTTCTTATTGGGGTTTTCCCCTGAACTGGCAGCCCATACGATGAGGAGAATGATGTTGACGATGGGAATGATCAGAAGGAGCATGGTAACGATCCAATTGCCCACGGTCATGACTGGGGCCAATTGTCCCTGATTTGTGAATTGACGTGGTTCTTGTTCCATTGGGAACCTCCAGATAATTTTGCAAACAATTCAGAGAGGGGAGAGGGATATGTCAAGCAAAACAAAAGCATTGACACTTAACAAGCTATGAAAATCCTTGTTCATCACACTTAAAATGTCTATAAAAATCGAGATAAACACACGAGGAAGAACATGAAAGAATACTCAATGAAGAAGTTACGCAACCTGATGCTGATGGGTGCCAGCGGTGCCGGCAAGACCACATTGGCAGAACAAATCTTTTTTCTGACTAAAAAGCACAAATAGACTGGGAAAGATCGACGAAGGCAACACAGTAATGGATTTTGATCCGGAAGAGACCGCTAAAAAGATGTCTCTTGGCCTTTCCATCGGTTATGCCAATTACAACGACCACAAGATCAATATCCTTGATGCTCCCGGGTATCCGGACTTTGTGGGCGATCCCATCGTGGCGATGCCCGCGGTAGAGAACGTGGTGATCGTGGCCAACGCTGCCGGCGGCTTCGAAGTAGGCTTGGAATTGGCCTTGGAGCAACTGGAAGACAAAAAGAAAGGTAAGATCGTTCGTGTCAATCGCATGGACAACGAACATGCTGACTACGACAAGACATTGGAAGGTATTCACGAAAATACCGGCATCAACCCAGTCAAGATCCACATCCCCATCGGCAAAGAAGGCTCCTTTGAAGGCGTGGTGGATATCATCCGTCAAAAGGCCATCAAAGCCGGAGTCGAGAGCGATGTTCCAGCCAATATGACAGACGCAGTGGAAGAAGCTCGCATGCAGCTGATGGAAGCAGTAGCGGAGACTTCGGAAGATTTGCTCAATGAGTTTTTGGAGAATCATGGAACTTCCTGATGACAAGCTGATTGCCGGACTCAAAGCCGCCATCGCTACCGGTGAAGTAGTACCTGCCTTTTGTTTGTTG
>JAJOKA010000100.1 GCA_021206555.1 Candidatus Cloacimonadota bacterium
GGATGATCGTCTAGCTAGACAATATAATCCATGCCCCATCACACCGTCATGCGTTATGCGTTACGCGTTATGAGTTACGAGTCACTAACACCTGAGATACGGTCATGATACGGTCATGATACGGTCATGAAAATCACCATATCATGACCGTATCATGAGCGTATCTCAATAGGGAGGGATTAGAGCCGGTCTTGAGCAAAATAGTTGACAAATATTATGGCATCAGAATGCTGCCCATGATGCAAGAACAGCATCAGACTTTGGCATCAGACACATAAGGAGAAACGCCATGCCGAAAGACATCAGCAATATTATCATTTGTGACTACGAACCACAATACGCCAAGAGCCTGGCCGAGATGTGGAACAAGAGCACCGAGGCCTGGAACGGCAATCTCTTCAATTACAGTGAAGCGCAGATCCTGGATAAAGAACTGAACAGCACAGCCCTGGCCACCTATCTGGCTATTGATAATGACACGGTGGTGGGCTATATCAATCTCTATCGGGATGAAGCGGATATCGCCAATGTGGGCATGCTGAACGTGCTGCCTTCCTATCACGGATCGGGCTTGGGCAAGGTGCTACTCAAACGCTGTGTGCTGAAAACCGCAGAGCTGAAGATGCCATACATCACTTTATACACCTGGGCGGGCAATACCAAAGCCGTGCCTTTGTACAAAAAAATGCGGCTTCTTCTGGCAAAAAAATGGAAGCCAGCGCCACCTATCTGGTGAACTACTTGCCCGGGCTCTTAACCAACGAGCTAATGAAGCCCTACTTCGAGTATTTTAACTGGTACGATGACCTCACGCGTGAGCTGAAGGTAGAGCCGGATGGAGACGAGGAAAATGGCTTTATCTTTTACCGCTATCTTTGGCAAAAGAATGGGAAGAGCCTGAAAGTGGTGTTTGACAAAGCTTCCCGCAGCATCGTGGAGATCGAGTCTCAAGACTTTCATCTGAGCACCCATGTATCCCTGGCAAAGCCGGTCTTTGGCACCAAGCACATGGTTTCATACACTTATGAGTGCTTCAATCCTGGCTTCCGGGATTTCGAAATCCATAGCCGCCCGGAGCATAACATCAGCTTTGACTACCATCATCAAGGCCAAGCCCAACCAGCAGTCAACATTGAGGCCGAATACAGCCTGCTTCCCATTACGAAAGAGTTTAGCGAATGGGAGGCCATGCCGGCAGTCAAAAGTGAAGTTTTGATTGGCGGGAAGGCCATTACCATCGGCAACTCTCAGAAGGTTCGCTATCCCATCCAGCTTAGCTTGAGTGCCAAACACATGCTCCGCACGATTGCCCTCAGAAATTATACGTGAACCTGGAGAGCAATCTGGATAGCAGCTGTGAACTCAAACTAAGCTTCCGGATCAGGGCAAGCTGCGCCTGCTCCAGCCTGAGCTCAATTGCTCCCTTGAGGCCGGAGAAAAGAAGGTTATGGAGCTTGAGATCATCCTTTTGGGCTCATGCTTTTACGCGCCAAAGGTGCAGGCTGAGTTCCAAAAGTGAGGACAGCGAGGTCACGCAATTCTGCCTCGAGCCGGATATCCTATTGCGTGCTCTGCGTGGCACAGAAGCCGGACGGAGCAAGGACAAAGCCATTCTGATGGCCGGCATGAACTACTTTCAGATGCCCCTGCAGGATCAAAAAAAACTGGGGCTATCTGATCAGCGACAAAGGGAGCAGTGTCTATTGCCGCCCTTCAGATTTTGGTCGTCCTTTCAGCGCTGAGTTTGATAGTGAAGAAGCCCTGGATATGATCTTTGAAACTCGGGAAGATGCGGCTCGCATGGAAGTCTATTATGAGAGCAAACAGCATCCCGGCCTGAAATTCAGCAAAATCTATACCCTGTTTGTGAGCGGTGAGATGCAGCTGCAAGTTCGCTTTCAAGCCATTCCCGAAGAGCATGAAACGCTGTGTCTGAGGGAACTGGTCGCGCCCCCGACTTCCGGCTTCACCTTTGCCAAAAGTGATCGCTTGATCAGCCTTGCGTATGAGATGGCGGATGAGTGTCCATCGGATTTTGACATCAAAGACGTCACCGAGCCCTGGTTCTATTTTTCCAAAGATAAGTCCAGCACTGCCATCATCTGGGAAGAAGGCTGGCAAGCGGGTTTTGATCACTGGTGGATGGCCTTTGATCTGGACTTGGCCAAGCTCAAGTGCATGAAAGAAATGCAAAGCCCGGCCCTGCGTTTTTATGTGGATTGCTTTTCCAGCGCGTATCAATTGCGAGATTATGTCTTGGGCGAGGCTCGGGACAAAATCCCCAAAGAGTATTCGGCCGATATTGTGGTGAACATGCATAATCCTTTTTATGACAAAGAACTAGAGCTGGAAGTAGTGCATCACCAGCAGATGGGATTTGAAGGTACATTGCAGATCACCGATCCCGCGTTTTCGGCTAAAGCAGAAGCGGGAAAAAGCTACCAAATCCAGCTGAAGCAAGAGCCGATCGCCCTTCTGGACGCGCAAATAGCTATCCCGCTTTTACCATCAAGCATCCGCGGGTACTGCTCCGCAAATCCGGAACGATCAGTTACTTTGAAGACGAAGAGTTTCTGGGCCTGGATAATGGACGGATCAGCTATAAGGCAAAGAAGAACAGTGCTTTGCCCACCATAGCCGGCCTTAGCTACGATGGCAAGGAGTGGCTGGATCCCATCCCGCAAGGCTTTGTGCCGCGTTCGAGCTTCAACCCTTATCCCAGTGGCATCCTTTGCGTTCCGCCCTCAGTGAAGGCTGTTAATTTTATGCAGGACAAGCATATATTGCAAAAAGCAGAGCTGAGGGATCAGCGGGGCAACATCTGGAGCGGACTCTCCTGGGATACTGAGATAGGGCATTTTGAACCGCTGAAAGGGCTTAGATACAAGCATTATTACCTCAGCTGTCCGGGACTGCCCATCTTGATCGTCGCCGTAGAAATCCTGAAGGATATGGCCAGGGCACGCTACCTTAGCTTCGGTGTGCAAACTCATTATCATCCTCAGAATGTGATGCCAAAAGCGGAGTTTTCCTATCCGGATAGCAATGACAAGTGGCATTGTTTCCGCAATTCAAGCCTGATGCAGCACCATACCGCTCAAGGTTGCATCTCCCGGATCAGAGTCGAGGATAGCATCTTGCATCTCTTGAGCTTTAGCACCCGGTATTGGGCGATGAGCTCAAACAAGGATTTTATGCGTACCAACGATTACTGCTACAGCACTTTACATCCCAAATCCGGAGACATCCTACCCCCCATAGTCATGCTACTTGACAGACGAAAATTGGAAACCGAGATGATGCAGGATATCTTGAATCTGAAGCTTACGCGGGTGTGACTATTTCCAGCGATATTTGCCGATGCTCCCTCTGATCGCGTAGAACACGAACTGCAATGGGAAGATCAGGATTTGCGGAAAATAGAGGATGCCCAGATGGGTTTTATTCACCAGCTTCAGGTGATACTGACTGATAAAGAGCTCTGAAGCGGTTTTGAGCAGGATCGCGGCTAAAAGCAGCAAGTTCAGTTTGGTGCAAAAGAGCAGGATCAGCGCGACATAAAACATGATGAAATATAGGAATATGGCCACAGAAAGGCGTTTCAGATAGGGCGGATGGTGTTTAAACTTGGACGCTCGACGGATGTTTTTGTGATATTGCCGGGCAAGGCTTTTGTCCTCAAAGCAGCTCACTTGCAGATCCGGTCTGGGATTGTATATTGCCTTTTTGATGTGGGGCATCATCTTGATCAAAAGCAGGTCGTCGTCTCCACTCATGATATGGCCAATCCCGTCAAAGCCTCCGGCACGTTCAAAGAGACTTTTGCGATATACGTGGTTACAAGCACTGGAAGTAATCGCTTTTCCATGGGCCAAACCGGCTGCGGCTAAGGCGTAATAGATACTGCGTTCAAAATTTACCAGCTTGAGATCGCTCTCATCCATCGCCTGATAGATGGTGGAATAGCCCAACATGTAGTCCAGCTCGGGATTCATGCTGTGACTGATCTCGATCAGCCAATTGGGGGGTAGCTGACAATCCGCGTCGGTGAAGGCCAACACGTCATACTTAGCGGCATCGATCCCGGTCTGCAAGGCGGCTTTTTTACCGATCACACCGGGGATCTCACCCTGAAAATCGATGAAGCGGATGCCGAACTTACCATCCCAATTGGCGATTACCTGGTTGGTCTCATCGGTGGAGTGATCGCTTACAATGATGATCTCATAATCCACTTCAGGGCTTTCCAATTGAGCGATGGAGCTGAGCAAGGCCGGCAGCTTGCGCGCTTCGTTTTTGGCAGCCACGATCACGGAAATGGGCTCCGGATGGTGATTGATGGTGGCGCTGGGGCTAATGCTGCCTTTCAGCCCTCCCAATACCCATGCTAAAAAAGCAAGATAGAGTATGGTCAGAAGTGCGAAGATGATGCTAAAGATCAGAGCAACCTCGCCCTGGTTTCGTTGATAAAACCTGCTATTTCGGGATTCTCTGCTTTGATGTCATCGATGGTCTTGCGTTTGATCTCGACCCTGGTGGGGGCTTCCCGCTCTTCCAAGAGGAAGTTCAGATGGATCGCTTTGCCAAAGACGTCTGAGAACACGGCTTCAATGCGCTCCTGATTGGTCTTCACGCTGTTGATTTTGGTGGGAGTGTCAAACTGCAGGTTGATCGCGTTGCCGCTGATGCCCAATACTTTACAGCTCTCCAAGGCCAGGCCGGTAACCGTGCTGCTCTTCTTCAATCGCGCTACCAGCTTGCTCCAGTTTTCCAGCAAGACTGTTTCGGATAGTTCCAATTTGGGCAATTCCGGTTCCGGAGCTTTGGGCTGCGCGTGCAAAGCGCTTGGGCTTATGGGCCGGGCAGGCTCTGGTTTAGCTTTAGGCGCAGATGCCGACTGAATGCCGGGGCTGCTGATGCCACCTTTTTGCAGTTCCTTGATCAGGTTTGCCACGTCCGATATCTCATCCAGACGGGACAGCTTGATATCGTGGCTTCGATCAAGAGATAGGGGTTGCCACTGACGCGAATATCGTTTTTGGTCTGCATCAATTGACTCATGATATAGAGCAGATCGGTCTGCTCGAAGAGCCCGGCAATCTCGTCAAAGAGAGGCAATTCTTCAGAGCTGATGTCCTTGATCTGAATCTGCATACCACGTAGAATCACGATGCGCAGATATTCCAGCATATTGGCAATAAACTCTTGCAGATCGGTACCTTCTTCGAAGATCTGATGCAGGGAAGTGATCAGGCTTTGCGGGTCTTTGGCCTTGATCATCTGCATGAAATCGTGATACACCTGATTGGGAATCATGCCAAAGATCTGACGTACCCGATCGATGCTGATGTCGTTCATGCAGTAAGAGATGGTCTGATCCATCAGAGACAGCGCGTCGCGCATGCCGCCATCTGCTTTGCGGGCAATCAGATACAAGGATTCGTCATCCACCCTGATGCCTTCTTTTACAGCCAGATCTTTGAGGCGCTTCACGATTGCTTCCACCGGGATGCGCTTGAAGTCATAGCGTTGACAGCGGGAAATGATGGTGGGCAATACTTTGTGCGGCTCGGTGGTGGCAAAGATGAAGATCACGTTTTCCGGAGGCTCTTCCAGGGTCTTCAGCAGCGCGTTGAAGGCATTCTTGGAAAGCATGTGCACTTCGTCGATGATGTATATCTTATACTTAGCACCGCTGGCAGCGTAGAGCAATTCGCGTTGAAGCTCACGAATATCATCCACACCGGTGTTGCTGGCACCGTCGATCTCGATCACGTCCGGGGATACCCCACTGGTGATCTCAACGCAGTTCGTACACTTACCGCAAGGGTGCGTGGTGGGGCCTTCCTGGCAGTTCAGGCTTTTTGCCATGATCCCTGGCCAGAGAGGTTTTACCCACTCCCCGGGGTCCGGTAAAGAGATACGCATGGGCGATGCGTTCGGACGCTATCGCGCTCTGCAGGATCTTGGTAACGTGATCCTGCGCATATACTTCAGAGAAGTTCTGCGGTCTGTATTTACGCGCAAGTACAATGTAGCTCATTCTACCTCCGGGTACAGTCTTTTTGATTCCCCGTTTTAGGCAAGGATTTTCTGCTGGACAAAAATTGCAAGCCCTGAACTGTAGCCTTTAAATGAATAATTGCTTTCCCGACACCGGAAAGGAGGATGAAGAATGAAGCTTGAAGGAAAAGTGGTAATCGCGCAAGGCGGAGGCCCCACAGCAGTGATCAATCAATCTTTGGTGGGGGCAACCCTGGAAGCCCGTAAGTTTAGCCAGGTAACCCGCGTCTATGGCGCTCTGCATGGCGTGCAAGGCATTGTCAATGAAACCTTTGTGGATCTCACTCAGGAGACCACGCACAATCTGGAGCAAGTGGCAGATACTCCCTCATCGGCCCTGCTCTCCACCCGTGACAAACCGGATATTGCCTATTGCAAAGAGATCTTCAAAGTGCTCAAAGCCCATGATGTGCGCTATTTCTTTTACATCGGTGGCAATGACTCAGCAGATACTGTGCGCATCGTGAACGAGCAAGCCCAGGAAGCGGAATATGAGTTTCGCGCCATCCACATCCCCAAGACGATTGATAATGACCTGGTGCTCAGCGACCACACTCCGGGTTATGGTTCTGCTGCTCGATTCGTAGCATCCGCTTTTGCCGGAGCAAACCTGGATAATCGCGCCCTTCCCGGTGTGTATATCGGTGTAGTGATGGGGCGTCATGCCGGATTCCTCACTGCAGCAGCAGCCTTGGGACAGAAGTATCCCGATGATGGCCCACACTTGATTTACCTGCCTGAGCGGTCATTTAATCAGGATAAGTTCCTCAGGGATGTTAAAGACGCTTATGATCAAAATGGACGCTGCGTGATCGCGGTGAGTGAAGGCATCGTGGATGAAGACGGCACTCCGATGATGGCCAAACTCACCAAGAATGTGGAGCACGACGCGCATGGCAATGTGCAGCTTTCCGGCACGGGCATGTTGGGTGATTTGCTCTGCGATCTCATCCGGGAGAAACTCAAGATCAAACGCGTACGTAGCGATACTTTCGGCTATCTGCAACGCTCATTTCTGGGCTGTGTGTCGGACGTGGATCAACGTGAAGCTCGTGAAGTGGGTGAACGCGCCGCGCACTATGCCATTTGGTACAATCTGGATGGCTCCATCTCGATCCAAAGAACCGGCTACTACTCGGTGAATTACAAACTGGAAAAGCTGGGTGACGTTGCCCGGAAGACCCGTCATATGCCTGATAACTTCATCAATGCTGCCGGCAATGGCATCACTGATGATTTCCGTTATTATCTGCGTCCTCTCTTAGGCGCGGGATATCCTGCTGCCCATAGACTTCGTGCTCCCTTGGTAAACAAGCTTCTGGAAAAGTAATGCCTATCGGTATGCGCAGATAGCGTAAGCAGCCAGGACCAAACCCTTTTTGCCTACACGCGCCTTACCCTCGGTGAAGTGAAGCTCAGCGGGGGTTTCTTTTATGCTCTTTTGATGTGGACTGAGATTGATCGCGCAATAGAGCTGGGAATCTTGATAGAATCTGCGATAGAGCAGCACGCCATCCAGGCTCTGAATAAACTCGAACTCCCCATCAGTCAGGACGCTGTGGTCTCGTCTCAGCAGGATGCACTGCCGGTAGAATGCTCTTAGCTCCAAGGCTTTGGCATCGCTTTCCCATTGCCAGTTGAAAGGTCGGCGATTATCCGGATCTTTGCCACCTGCCATCGCAATCTCATCGCCATAGTAGATATGCGGCGTGCCGATGAAGGTCATTTGGAAAAACACTGCCTGCTTGATTCTGTGTAAATCTCCTTTGGCCA
Organism: Candidatus Cloacimonadota bacterium; assembly: GCA_021206555.1. GTDB lineage: Bacteria > Cloacimonadota > Cloacimonadia > Cloacimonadales > Cloacimonadaceae > UBA5456. The sequence continues at coordinate 7,837 of JAJOKA010000100.1, forward strand.
GTTCCATGACGCGTTGTGTATCGTGACTACCAAGCAGGTTCATCATCGCCTGCGCGGCATGCATGGGGATAGGCTCCCAGGCCTTCAGTATGCGGG
>JAJOKA010000091.1 GCA_021206555.1 Candidatus Cloacimonadota bacterium
CTTTTTGGAGCCACCGCGGATCATCTCTCAGTGGCGTTCCCGCATCCCGGATATGCTCCTTCCGAGAGCTTTTTATCAGTATTGGCTTGAGCGTGTGAATGATGATGATCTCAGTCCGATTCCCGCCTTTAGCGAGATCGCCATCTTGCACCGGGATCTGATCCGCGAGATTGCCGATCTCTCACACCGTGTGCACTATATCTTCTTCTTGCTGGCTCTGCCGGGCATGGTGGAGCTGATGGATCATCTGCTCTGGGATCTCAACCGTCAGCTATCTGATATCAATAAACTTCTGGGTGACGAAGAACTCAGCCTTTTGATCGCGTCTGTGTTTGAAACTCTGCGGATTTTCGAAAGCAGCCATCCCAGCATCGTGTTGGATTGCCTGGGTACCATCAGCAAATCCATTCTGAAGAGCGACAATGAAGCCATGAAAAAGCAGCTGTTACGGCATATCAGTGATTTAGGATTCACTGCTCCGGGAGAAGTGAAGATTGCCGGAGACTGGCAGATGGTGGTGGATAAAAGCCACGTGAAGCACCTACGCATCCTATTGGAACTGATTGCCATCGATCCCCGGCAACACAAAGACCTGCTTGCCTTTACCGTGATCAATCTCACTCGTCACGGAGTGTTCATCGCCGATACTGATCTCTTCCAAAAAGATGTCTCTGCTTTTCTCAATTCTCAGATCAAACCCGTCTTTGTGCAATGCAAACACCTTCTGAAACTCTTTCCGGTGTTTTACCACGAGATCGGAGCTGAAGGCGAGATCCGCGATGCCAGTACGACGTTGGACGAGATGTGCCAGCGTAAAGACCGGCTCATCCACTTCCTGCGCAAACAGATCCATACCGAGAGCAACAACACCCACATCATTCTCATCCAGCGTATACTCAGCTATTGGGTTTCTCTGGATCCCGCTCCCCTGCAAGCCATTATCCCTCTGGATGTGTGGCGTGATCTGCAAACTACAGCTGAGCGCGACATCGAGCAAAGCGCTGCGCTCAACCGCTTCCTGAGCGAAGTGGGTTTGACCGACACCGAACTGCTGGCGCTATCCTGGCAAAGGGTGGAACAGCTCTTTGCGTCTCAGGATGATTCCTTTTATAACAAGCGTCTGAAGTTGCTCTGCTATTGCCATTTTCTGCTTAAAGACAAATACAACCTTGATCCCTATGACATCGTGAAGTTTCTGGCTCCCTACAGTTTCTTCAATACCAAGGAGCAAAACCGTCTGCGCACCAGCCTCACCCGCAGGGATTATGAGAGTTCCATCCGTCAGATGCTCAGCTACATCGGCCTTCTAAACTCCACCATCCTTGATCCTAAACCCACCAATGCCTGGGAAAACATCTATTACAAACGGCACATTGCCGCCGGCATTCCGTCCATGTATGGCACCTACCGCGAGCCAAAGTTGGAAGCGATGGGAATGGTGTTCAGATTGGAAAACGTGATCAGAAGGCTCTTTGAACGCTGCATTGGCCAACTCAATCTCGAATATATCAATGGTAAAACCCTGCGCCGGATTATCCGCATTCTGGAGCTCTATGACTATGCCATGAAGCAGGAAATGGTCACCAGCGATGCCTTCGGCTCGGCCCTAGGCATGTTGAGCACTTTGCAACACCGCCTGACCGTTTCCCTGGATCAATATCTGGATATCTTCAAATTGCTCAAAGACAGTGTTAACGAGATCATTAGTGAATACTATTATCGCTTTTATGATAGCGCGTTACAACAATCCTTCGGGACGGATTCAAACCGCCAAAAGCAGGAAATGTTTGCTGAAGAGTTCTACCGCGATCTGCTCTACAAATCCTTCCTGGTGCAAGGTCTGGATGGCTTTATCACCCGTATCCTCGAAGCGCTGGCTCGCATGAAGGTGCTGTTTCTGCCCTCTGATGTGCAAAAAACTGATGGCTTATGACCCGGATACGCTGTTCTTCCATCTTTACAGCAAGAATTCACGCATCGAAAATCAGGTGCTATTGGGCTCCAAGGCCTTCTTCCTCAAACGCATGTATCAATATGAGTTTCCCATTCCCCCCCGGCTTCGTGATCACCACCGATCTCTTTGCCAATCGCGAGATCATTAATACTCATCCGGATATCTCAGCGGAGTTTGATCGTTTACTCATGGAAAACTTGCAGCGCATGGAAGCCCATACCGGGCTCAGCTTCGGAGACCCTCAAAAACCCTTACTGCTTTCTGTAAGATCCGGCGCGCCAATGAGTTTACCCGGTGCCATGGATACCTTCCTCAATATCGGGCTTACGGATGAAATCACTCTCAGGCTCTCTCAGCGGCCAAACTATGGCTGGACAGCATGGGATTGCTATCGCAGGCTGATCCAAAGCTGGGGCATGGCCTATGGTATTGCCCGCGATGAATTTGATAAGATTATGGTGGATTTCAAAACTCGCTATGATGTGCAGCAAAAGACCCAATTTTCACCTCTTCAGATGCGCGAGATGGTGACGGAATACAAAGCCGTGTTAAAGGCGCACAAAGTGCACCTCGAGCAAGATCCCTTCCGGCAACTCTACACTTCTATCGGACACGTATTGGACAGCTGGAACACGGAGCGGGCCAAGTTATATCGCGCCAAACTGCATATTGCTCAGGAGTGGGGGACAGCCGTCATCATCCAAAAGATGGTGTTGGGCAATATCTCACTGGATAGCGGCAGTGGCGTGCTCTTTACTTACGCGGATTGGCATCGCGAAAGCGGAATCTGCCTCAATGGGGATTTTACTCTTTGCTCTCAGGGAGAGGACGTTGTGGCCGGTTTGGTGCACACTCTGCCCATCTCCGAAGCCCAACGCAAGCAGGGACACAGCAGCCCCGAGATATCTCTGGAAAAGGATTTCCCTGCCATCTACCAAAGGCTGCTGCGCTATGCCGGACAGCTGATCCATGAACGCAATTATCCTCATCAGGAGATCGAGTTTACCTTTGAGGGCAGCGCGGAAGACCAGCTGTTTATCTTGCAAACCAGAAACCAGGTGATCCATAAAAGCCCGGATTACAAGGTGCTGGGCAGTTCACAGTGCAAAATGCAAGCCTTGGGCACCGGCATCGGCATCGGCAAGGGTGCCATCAATGGCATCCTGGTGATCACAGAGTCAGATATTGCTCGCTATCAAGAAGCCGATCAAGCCCTGATTCTGGTGCGCCCGGATACTGTTCCGGACGATATGCCTCTGCTTTTTGAATGCCAGGGCTTGCTAACTTCGCGTGGGGGAGTAACTTCCCATGCCGCGGTTACTGCCACGCGTTTGGGTCTGATCGGTGTGGTAAACTGCCATCAACTGGTGGTAAACGAGAAGGATTCCACCTGCAGCATCTGTAAAACTCTTCTTAAGGCCGGAGATAAAATCTCTCTGGATGCACCGTGGGACGAATATATAAAGGGCATTATCCACTGCAAAGCGCGCATAACTTGATGTAATACAAAGAAATATGATAAGGAGATCAGAATCATGAATCTGAGCTTAAGAAACAAGAAACTTCTGGGCATCAACGGTCTGGGAAGAATCGGCAAACTGCTGCTGTGGAACCAATTGCATCTCAAACACTTTGAAGGCATCGTGGTCAATTGCGGTCGGGAGATCGGCAATGGCCTGGATGACTTGATGCAAGTGATCGAAACTGACAGCACCTACGGCTCCCTGCACAAATTCCTCTTTGGTGTAGTGGGGGGGAAGGCCGAGATCAAGGTACTGGATCCCGCCGTGCCACTCTTACAAATCAATGGAGTTTATGTGAAAATCCTGCGCAAAGCTCGTGATCCCAAGGATATTAACTGGTTGGACGAAGGGGTAAAAGTGGTGGTGGATTGCACCGGCAACTTCCTGGACCCCACTGTCAGCCCTGAATCCGGCAAGTCCTGTCTGCGCGGTCACCTCGATGCCGGAGCTTTGAAGGTGATCTGCAGTGCTCCCTTCAAAATGAAAACTCAGACCCCGGATGATTCTAAAACCATGATCTATGGCATTAACCATCTGGACTTTGAGCCAAATCTTCACCACATCATCTCTGCTGCCAGCTGCACCACCACCGGCCTTTCCCACATGATGAAGCCGCTATTGGAAAACGAGGCTACTTCGCGCATCGTTACAGCCTCCATGAGCACCATCCATGCCGCCACAAACACCCAGTCAATCCTGGATAGCGTGCCCAAAGCCGCAGCGAGCGATCTGCGCAAAACCCGCAGCGTGCTCAATAACATCATCCTCTCCACTTCCGGAGTGAGCAAAGCCCTGGAGCTCGTGATGCCTCAGATCAAACACATCGGCTTCATGGCGGATAGCGTCCGCATCCCGGTCAATACGGTATCTCTGATCAATCTCAATGTTACCTTTTATACCCAGTTGGACGCGAAGGGCGAACCACTGATTAATCGCAAAGTGATCAATGACGTCTTTGCTCAAGCCGCTCGTGGACAGCAAAAAGACCTTCTGGTCTATAGCGAAAGACAAAAACGTCTCGGCCGATCTCATCGGCAGCATGGCCGCCATCACCATCGAAGCCCACGAAACGCATACCCGCACCGGCTTCATCAGCTTCCCTTCCGAAGCCCTTGCCCAACAAGGCATTACCACCGATAAACAGCTGGAAATGCCCGTAACCCATGCGAAAATCTTTGGCTGGTACGACAACGAGCTGGGCTCATACGTGAACTCACTGTCCAGATTGTGCAACTACATCGAAGAGAAGACAGTATAGTATAGACTTACGATCAACAAGCAATTGTATAAGCTCAATCGCTGCCATTGGAGTCTAAACTGCTTGGCCAAGAGCATGTTGGCCTGCTTCGGCAGTTTAGACTTCACATGGAACTTAACTGAAAGCCAGCTTTCGCCACCGACAATGAAAGCCGAGGGGATAGGATTGCAGACGAGAGGTCTGCGATCCCAGCCGCCATCTTTCTCACCCCTCATACCTGAAAATCTTCCCCTGCTTCAGATTGTGCCGGATGATGCCCACAGCTTCCTGATGACCGTCTTTTTCCGCGCGGATCAAGAAGCGCTTGATGGCCTTGTTCATGCGGTAGTAGGCCTGTTTATCGTGATCAAGAAAGTTCTTGATATGGCCTCCGGGGCGCAAGCATTCCTTGCGATATTGGGTGAGAGCGGCGATTTCGGAATCAAGATCAGCGCAATCATTTCCGTCATTGAGAGCGCTTGCTTTTAGCTCAATCAGGCGTTTTAAGCGCGCGTCCAGCTCGTGCAAAGTGCGGTAATCCGTCATGGGGATGCAAGATTCATGAAAAGTGGCATCCCTGGCTTCATCCACCGTCTGACCGCGGCTGAGCGCGTTTTGAAGCACGCTGGCATAGATGGCTGATGCGGATGCGCCAGCAATAGATCCAGCACCTTCGCCCCCTCCATGTACGAATAGGTATCAATGATGTTTTTCACGCTTACCATGACACTCAACTCCTTGTTATATATTAGTTTACACTACAATATCAGGGCTTGGATGTCAAGCCCATTCTACAGATAGTGGAAACGTCTTCCAGACGAGACTGTTCAAATTCTTTAACGTCATTACGCAGCTTTCCCTGTCTTCTTTGAGAAAAGCAGGTCGAGGTGGTTCCAGGCGAGCTTTTCTTGACAGATTTGGGAGATATTTAAACTTGCAATCAGCGAATCATCGTGAAGGATGAACTTTCCGTTATCGATCAGTTCTTTCATCCAGAGGGAGTTGGCCAGATTAACGGCGGTATCGTATGATTTGAGGCCGTATCTACCGGACATGACCTTCATGATCTTACGATTGAATCTTTCGGAAACATTGGACGTAAGACTTTTAGAGAGGTTTGGCCATTGTTTGATGATGTTGCTACGAACGTAATCGGCAGCGGGTTTAGGAAGAATAGTCATGAGTTCTCTCAAGGCTTTCTTTCTCCCGCTGACCGTTACTCTCCTGAAAGCTTTACCACCTTTCCTTTCAGCCACAACTCCTCATCTTTGGGCAGATAGCAGCTTGATATCTTGGCGAAGAGATTCTTGATTTTGTGGAACTTGCACAGCTGATGTGGCACAGAAGGGAACACAGCCAGCCTTCCGGCCTTCAGGGCATAGCTGCCATCACTGACGATCAGGCGTGGAGTCTTTTTGTAGTAGTGTTTGAAAGTCAGAAAGCATTCCTCATAAGACTCTTTAGTCGCATTTGGATACACATTCATATACAAGGGAATGCCGGTCACAAAGTCCACGATGGTGATTACGAAGTGAGGGATACCTTTGATTTTGATGTACTTCTCATCAATGCTGATCTTACCGCTCCACTTACCAATCGAGTTCAGAATCATACTGGGCATATCTGTTATCTCATGCCATAGATTGAACACGGTGGTCTTGCTGACATTCAGGAGTAGGGCAATGGTCTTCAGGTTCAAGCCACTGGCGACCAGGTAGTGAACCAGCAGACACAAGTTCCTGCGACTCAGAGTGCTTTTCATTTCGGATACAGGTTTAGGACTCTCTTTCTTTGCCTCTGCCTTCTCCAGAATCCTGTCGCATAAAGCCGGAACATTGTGCTGGTCTGCTAATAAGCGCAGTATCTCTACGGCTCCACTTCCGGTAACCTTTTGGAGCAGCAGCTTCTGAGCATGTTTAAGAAGGTTCAGGCTGTTGGTTTGAGATAGATATTTCTTGAATGTTTCAATGGACATGTCGTAGTTAGTGGTTTGAGTGAACTTCCGGTGCATTTCTGCTACAGGTAAGAGCAGGTTATCAGCCACAAAAGCTTCAAGCACTGGTATACATTCGACCAGATCCACTTTTCGGCTGAGATACGCCAATAGATCACCATCGTGCTCTTCTAATTCCCTCCAGAAGTTGTTTACGTTTCTGCGATCGTCATACCCTAATAGCTCGGCAATCTTGTGATAGGTAAGGAGTCTAAGCCCATCCGGCTGTGTGAGCATCCTCAAAAACACAATCAGAAACTTGTGATTAGCAGCTGTGCAGGGCAATTTGAACTTGATCGGGACATTGATCGATACTTCAACATAGTCCTCAGACTTGATGACGCTAAGGGGCGGAGTTTTGACTTGATTTTGCTTCATTTTGACACCTCAAATGTTCGTAATTATGAGTGTCATTTTGGTAGACCAATGAATCTTGTAAAGCATTTTCAGCCAATTATTTAAGAATACATTTTGTCTTGTTTCCGGCTCTCTGAGGCGCTCGTATTCGCAGCAAAAGTGCCTCTGAAACACAAGATGTGATTATGAAGATTGGATGGCATGCCGGCCTTCTTGTCAATTCCGCGCTTGGAGCAGATCAATGTCTATTTCGCCCACTTTTTCACCAATTGAATGTGATAACTTACTGGAAACAGGTCAGGTCTCGGTGAACAGTCTCATAAAGTGAAATAGATGCATCTCAATCACTTACATTATTGCAGAATAATAAAGTTGACAGATTCATTGGAATATAAACAATGGGCTCAGCTTCTGTGAGGCAAATAACAAAGAGAGGAATTCAAGATGTACTCAGCATCGCAAACTCAGCAAGAGTATGTTACCAAAGGCAGAAGCGGCATTAACTCCAAATCGTCCTCCCTCGGAGTTGTAAGCGCTATCCCTATGACGTGATGCCAAGCCATCTGCGCTCATCTCTCAAGTTTGCATCGGAGCCGGGGATGACACAGCGCTTTCGACTTCGAGCAGCGAGCAGGCTCTTCAGTTTTCACCATCGCATGCACGGTGTTCTTCAGTTTTTCCCTTTGCATGCACGCTGTTTGAAGTCAATGCCGCACGACAATCGAGGGCTACTATGAACAGAGCAATAACAGCATAACTCATCAGCTTGTCTGAACTTATAAAGCGGCATTTACTCCAAATCGTCCTCCCTCGGAGTTGTAAG
>JAJOKA010000077.1 GCA_021206555.1 Candidatus Cloacimonadota bacterium
CTTGATTAGTCATCAGCTGGAGAACTCCACGCATATCGGATTTTGGCATCTACTCCTCCATCCTCTGGCATGGCATGGACAGCAGCGATCTCACATCCCCATAGCATCCGGGAAGATCTGGCACGCTATCTGGAGCTTGGTGGCAGCATCTTCTACACGGGTTATCAGCCCAGCAAAGCCTGGGGCATGAACGAAGGCTATCCCGCCACTTTTGCTCCCTCAAACTTCCTGAACACCACCCTGGGCATCAGCTCTGCAGATTTTAGCATCCAGGCCCGCTTCAAATATGCCCAGCCCAAGCAGGATGGCTTCCCTCCGCTGCAAGTCGATAGCCTGAAAACTACCACAGCCTTTGCCGGACACATCATCCGTGTGGAAACCATTGGAAGCGCCATTCATGCCCTTCCCATCTATAGCTTTGGCTCTGACTATGAGACAAGCTCCGCGCAGGGACAATTTAACGGTCAAAACATCGCTGTGCTCAATCAGCACGAAAATGGACGTATCTTCACCCTCAGCGCGCCGCTCTATCACATGGAAGAATCCGGAGCCCGAGCTTTGGTGAACCACGTCTTCCGCAATATCTTCATGGAAAGCAGCTCTTCCGAAGACCTCGTGATCCCGATTCAGCCCCTCTCCATCCGGTCTTACCCCAATCCCTTTAAGAGCTTGAACACCATTGAGTTCAGCGGCATCGATCCCAAGCAACCAATGCAGGTGGACATCTACAACCTCAAAGGCCAAAAAGTACGCAGCCTGCACAACAGCGAAGCCAAAAGCAAGCTTTCCTGGGATGCCAAAGACGATGCCGGACGTGAAGTGGCAAATGGCATCTACTTCATCAAGCTCAGCCAGATGGGACGCAGCGTCACGAAGAAAATGACACGGTTTTAGGGACTGGGGAATTGTCTCCCTCGGAGTCGTAAGCGCTACCCCAATTCTTTGAAGCCAAGCTAGTTGCGCTCATCTACCAATCCTGCATCGAAGTAGGTGATGATGGGCGCTTTCGACTTCGAGCAGCGAGCAAGCACCGGGGATGCCTTCACTTTTCATTGTTCACTGAAACGTCAGGATGACCTTTTCACCCTTCACTCCCCCAATCCCGCTGTTAGAAGTCCATGCCGCATCAAGATCGAAGGCTGGATTAAACGAGCAGTAACTTCATAACTAACCTGCATGCATGAACTTATCAAGCGTCATGAACTCCAAAGGAGCCCATCTCGTCACGCAGCGACCCATTGATATACTCACATATCATTATGATATAATTGTCCCCCATCCTAGGCCCTGCTGCAAACCATATCTCCATATATCTGTGTTGTTTACGAATGTGCTCATGATTGGCACGCTAATTGCTCCATAGCTGCTCATAACCCAAAAAATTAAACTCAGATAGAGGAATCGAAGATGAAAAGACTAATAAGCTGTACCCTAATGATGATGATCCTGTTTGTCGGTGTCTTAGCCGCGCAAACTCCCCAAAGCACGAAGAAAGCCCTAGACTTGTATCGCAGCTTTATCCCCAAGCAGGCCAACGGAAGCATGGCCAAATCCACCGTTCTCACCGAGTATGAGAATCAGAGCTATTATGGTGATTGGGAAGGCGATCGTAAGGTACTCATTACTTATGACAATCAAGCCCGCATCCGCAGCCTGCTCACCGGCTCATGGGATACATGGAGCGAAGTCTGGACAGAAGATAGGAGAGAAACCCTCAGCTACCTTCCGGATGGCAATCCGCAGCAGATGATCGTTGAATATTGGGATGGAGGCCAGTGGTTTCCCGCCACTCAGATAGACTTTTTCTGGGATGTTGATCGCCTGGCCAGCATCCAGCATCAGATGATCGAAGGCGCTGAGCTTTTTCCTCTCATGTCTCAGACCTATCACTACAATGAAGATGATAACCGTCTGGAATTCGTGGACACCATAATGTCTTGGGATATATCAAGTGATATCTACATGCGCGTCCATCTGGATTGGGACGCCATGGGCAGAGTTCAAACTGCCACCATGCAGTTTGGTGACGGTATAGACTGGGTTGATGCCTATAAAACCGTGATTTCATATCACCCTTCGGATCAATCCGACTATCAGACCTACATGGATTTTCTCATTTCCCAGGTTACTTTTGGAGAACATGAGTTGAACCACCTCGCCAGCCAAATCAAAGTGCAGGAAGAGCTGGATTATTTCATGAATGAAGACACCCTCGAATGGGACACTGAAGGCAAATATGAATACAGCTATGATGCCAATCTCCGCTTGCTGCAAACAAATTATTATATGGCTCCCATGGAATGGGACAGCAAGGAAGATTGGGAGCTTGTGAGCCGGGAAGACTTCACTTACGATGCTGCCGGCAACATGACCGAATGGTTGATATCTGATGTATTTTTCACCGAGATCGAACCCAGTTCCCGCACTCTATACACCTATTCTGAGGTTACATCAAACCCTGATGGAGCCACTCCTCTGCGGCCTACATCCCTCAGCGTATTCCCCAATCCCTTCAATCCCAACACCACCATCGCTTTCGATCTGCCCAAAGCTGAAAAGGTCGAAATAGCGGTATTCAACCTCAAAGGCCAAAAAGTGCGCACCCTATTGAACGACAACAAAAGCGCCGGCAAACACCAGAATCAAACTGGGATGGCAAAGACGACAGCGGCCGTCCCTTAAGCTCCGGCATCTATTTCCTGAAACTGAATGCCGGCCAGGAAACCAACACCAAGAAATTGATCCTCCAAAAATAAGGCTACCGAGTAACAAGAGTGAGGCGGCTACCGGCCGCCTTTTTTCTCACACCTCATCCCTAAGGAGATACGGTCATGATACGGTCATGATACGCTCATGGAAATCACCATATCATGACCGTATCATGAGCGTATCTCGATATGGAAGCTATGAGCCGCGGATGCCGGAGCTCTGACTTTCTGACCATTTGCCCAAAATAGTCAGAAAGTGATTGACAAATATTCAGCCTTCGGCTTTGATGCTCCACATTCCTGTTGAACACAGGGAAATATGCTGTAAGATAAGGGGTTAGCGCAAAAACGTGATAGAGCTATGAATCAGATCCGAGATAAAAAACAGATGATCCTCGATATAGCCGCGAGGATTTTTTCACGATATGGCTATGCAAAGACATCCCTGGACGAGATCGCGCAGGAAGCAAAGATCGCCAAGGGGACTATCTATTACTACTACCCCAGCAAGGAGGAGCTCTTCCTTATGGTGGTAAAAGAGCAGGCTCAGAGTTTTGTGGATGAGATGCGGCGCAATCTCCACAGCATCGACGGCTTTGAGAACAAGCTGCGCTATTTTTTACACGCGCCGGTGACCTATGTTTGCCAGAAAATGCCTGTCCTGCTGGAAGGGTTAAAGACCATACCCTTCAATCTGCAGCAGCATTTTGACAGTTTTCGCGCGGAGAACCGGGGCAAGATGGTGGAACTGCTCTTGGAGATCCTTCGTGATGGGATCGAGCAGGGCCTGGTCTCAGATCGGGTATCCCCGGAAGCTTTGTGTGAGATAATTAACGATTGGTTCCTATTGGGCAACATGTCCGTCGTAGTGCAGGATTTTGAGGAACTGCTAGATAGGATCGAGCGTGATCATGAGACGATCATTCAATTGATCTTGTATGGAATTGTGAAAAGAGGTTAGAAAATGAAGAAATGGATAAGCCTGATCCTGGCCATTACAGGATGCCTGGCTCTGGGAGCCATCAGCCTGGAAGAAAGTATCGAGATGGCCAGACGCAACAACAAAGAACTGCTGATGGCGGCTGAAGAAGTTTCCAAAGCAGATGAGACATATAAAGACGTGCGAGGCATGCTCTTGCCACAGCTGAATCTGCAAGGTGGCTACAATCTGAACACCACCTATCTGCCGGATTCAGCCACAGGTGGAATGCCAAGCGTTAGCAGCATGCTGGACGCGGATACCGCTACAGATAATGAGAACACAATTGCTGGTGCTCTGGATGGCATTGTGGGCAGTTTGATGCCCTCCTCTCCACAAAAAGAAGGTTCACTGGCTATGCAATTGAAGATGGATCAAGTGCTCTTTCTGGGTGGCAAACTGATCAACGGCATCCGCGCGGTGGATCGCTTTCGGAGTGTGCAACGCCTTTCCTACAGCGTGAAGGAACAGGAAGTGATCCTGGCTACCACACAGATCTTCTATCAAAGCATCCTGGCCGGGAAGCTGGCAGAAATCCAGGAAGAAGGCCTGGCCACAGCGCAGCGACATCTGACCCGAGTGGAACTTTTGAGCGCCGAGGGACAGGTATCGGAATTTGATCTTTTACGCGCGCGGTTGGAAGTGGCAAAACTGGAGCCTCAGGTTCTGGCTGCCCGCAATCAGTATGATCTGGCTTTGGCCGCTTTTCGCAAACAGATCGGGGTGAATGACGACAGCGTGGTCCCGGAGGCAGAATTTGTGCTACCCCTGCTGATGGAAATGGACTTGGAAGACGCGCAACGATTGGGATTGGCAAACCGGACTGAACTGGAACTGCTGGATATTGCCACACAGATCAAGCAGATCCAGTATAACGCGGAGAGAGGCAACTATCTGCCCAATGTCGCGCTCAGCGCTTCTGCTTCTCTATTCACCGCGGCTGATGAATATGCCATCCAAAGAGATGATTTTGGCAGGCAGTATTCTGTGGGCATCGGCTTCAGTCTGCCCATCTTCACCGGGCTATCCAATCGCTCCAAAATTGCCTATGCCAGGCATGATCTGTCTCAGGCGCAATTGCAGCAACGTGAGGTCCAGGAACTGATAGCCCTGCAAATCAAGCAAAACCATCAGAAGCTGCATCACGCGGTGGAAAACTATCGGGTTCAGCAGCAAAACATCCAAATGGCGCAGCGCAATCTGGAATTGGCTCAGCTCCGTTTTGAGAACAACGTGGGCATCCAATTGGAAGTATTTGATGCCCAGATCATGCTTTCATCCATCAAGCTTCAATACTATAACGCGATCTATGAAGTGATCGCCGCGGAACGTGAATTTACAAAATCGATCGGTCAAACACTGATCGCGGAGAGATAAATGAGAAAGAGCATCCTAAACTCCATTTTGGTACTGAGCCTGCTATTTGCCCTCAGTGCCTGTAACCAGAAGAAAGATGACGCTAAAAGTATGGATCAGCTACACAGTGAACTGGGCATCCCGGTGCGCGTCGTGAGCGCAGAGAGATCCACCTTTGAGCAAAACCTACGATACAATGCCGTATTGGCCGGTAGCCAGGAAAGCACCGCCCAGGCCATGGTGAGTGACGTGGTGGTGGCCATCAATGCCAAAGTAGGTGACAGAGTAAACCAGGCGACGTGATCGTCAGCTTCCCTGTCAATACTCCTGCAGCTCAATATGAACAGGCACAGAGCGCTTTTCAGAGCATCAGCGCGGTGCATGACCGCATGCAGAGACTTTATGAACAAAAAGCCATCTCGCTGCAAGACTATGAAAACGTGCGCACCCAATACCTGGTAGCCAAAGCGAATCTGCAATCCAGCGAACAACTGGTGTATATCAAAGCCCCCATCAGCGGCGTGATCACCAACATCATGGTAAATGTGTCCGAACGTGTATTCCCCGGAAAAGATCTCTTTACCATAGCCGCCACCGGAGGATACAAAGCAACGGTCATGATCCCTGAAACTGAGATTGGCAAAGTAAAACGCGGAGCCCGGGTATCAGCGCATTGGAACGAGCAAAGCCTGGAAGGCCGCGTGAGCGCTATTGCTCTGGCCATGGATCCCGGTAGCAAAGCTTTCCGCGTGGAAGTGGAATTCCCTGCCCGCAATGCTGCAATACCCTATGGCGTGACCGCGGATATCGCCGTGGAAGTGTCGCGCAAAGCCAATGTCTTTGTGGCTCATAGACAGCATCTGGTGCGTGAGAATGGCGACTACTATATGTGGTTGGCAGATGGTAACAATGCCAGACGCGTCAAGGTGGAAGTTGGACTTTCCAATCAGCTTGAATTTGAAGTGCTTTCCGGAATATCCGAAGGTGACATGATCATCACGGAAGGCATCAAGTCCCTCACCGATGGCTCCAAAATCCGCGTTATCGAAGGGAGTTAAGCATGTTTTTGGCAAAGTTATCCATCGACCGACCGGTGTTGGTTACGATGGCCATCCTGGTCTTTGTGGTTTTTGGAACCATGGCCTATCTGGGCATGTCCTTGAACCTGATGCCGGACGTGGAAGTGCCCTATGTCTCGATTCAAACCATCTATCCGGGAGCAGGGCCGCGCGAGGTTGAAACCCTGATCACCACCAAGCTGGAAGAAACTGTGGCCACCGTGCCGCAGATCGACTATATCCAGAGCTTCTCTTTAGAAAATGCTTCTATCATTCTGGTTGCCTTCAATCTGGACAAGGATATCAATGTGGCCAGCTCCGAAGTGAAGGACAAAGTGGATGGCATCCTACGGGAATTACCCTCAGGTATTGAGCGACCCTCTGTGCAGAAGTTTGACTTCAGCAGCTTCCCCTTCATGGATTTGGCGCTAAGCGGAGACATGGATCCTCGTGAATTGTACGAAATAGCAGATGGCACTTTGAGAGACAGGCTTTCGCAGATCAAGGGCGTAGCTCAGGTCAGCCTGTCCGGTGGTGAAAAACGGGAAATCTCTGTGCAACTGAGAGACCGCGTGGTGTATCAAAATAGTATCTCGATGGCTCAGCTAAATCAGATCCTGGCTGCTCAAAATATGGACATGCCGGCCGGTAACTTCACGCGTGGAACTCAGGATTACTCGGTGCGTCTCAAGGGCGAGTTTTCCAGCCTCAACGAGCTTTCCAATCTGGATATCCCCACGCAGTTTGGGCCTATGAAACTGGGCGCGATTGCTGATGTGAGCGACAGCGCTGAAAAGGTCACTCAAAGAGCGATCTATTTTAATGCGGAAGAGCAGCGCATGGAGACCAATGTGGTACGCGTTTCCATCACGAAAAGCTCGGATGGAAACATCGTGAACATCGCCGAAGAAGTTCGCAAAGCCTTGCCGGAATTGCAGAAATCTCTGCCTGCAGGAGCGCAGCTGAATATCATCCGCGATGACAGCGACTTCACTCGTGCCACTGTGGCCGACACTCTGATGACCCTGTGGTTGGGTATTCTGCTCACCGGTATCATCCTCTTCATCTTCTTGCATGATCTCAGATCCACTCTCATTGTGGCGCTATCCATGCCGATATCCATAGTCTCCACCTTCATCTTCCTGCAAGCAGCAGGCTTCACCCTGAATGTGCTCACTCTCACAGGATTTTCCACCGCCGTGGGTATCCTGGTGACGAATTCCGTGGTGGTGATCGAGAACATCTTCCGGCACAAGGATATGGGTAACAAACGAAAGGAAGCGGCGTACAAGGGCACAGCCGAGATCACCGTGGCAGTGCTGGCCTCCACGCTCACCAATATCGTGGTATTTTTGCCGATCGCATCGATGACCTCCATGGTGGGTGGTTTCCTCAAGGAATTCGCGCTCACGGTCACCTTTGCTACGATCTTCTCTCTGATCTCGTCCTTCACCATCACCCCGATGCTGGCATCACTGATCATCCCGGAAGGCAAGCATGACAGCAAGTTTGGGCTCAAGTTTGATGCCATGTTCGAGCGTTTTTTCGGTGCTGTATCAGCGCTTTTATGAAAGGCGTATTGAAAAGCAAGGGACGCAGCCTGGGGATCGTGATATTATCCGTCGTCATGCTCTTCGCGTCATTCCTTCTGGTACCCGGTCTGGGCTTTGAACTGATGCCCAGCACGGATCAGGGAAACATCACCCGTCTCCTCGAACTACCTGAAGGCTACA
>JAJOKA010000169.1 GCA_021206555.1 Candidatus Cloacimonadota bacterium
ATTGAACAAGGTAGCTGAATACCTGGAACGCGCGGCTAAATCCATCAATGAAGAGAAGATTCGCGATAAGGTGAATGAAGCCATTGCAAAGATGAAAACAGCAGCCGCGGACTTTGACTTTGAAGAAACCAAAGCCACTGTGACGGCCAAAGTGGATGATCTCAGCAACGAAATCTATAATGGTCTGAAAGATGGCCTGCGCAACGTCAAAGCCGAGTTTGACGGCCTGAAATATGAGCACTTGAATGCAGATTCCTTGAAAGAGTACATCAACAAAGTGGTCAATTCCCCTCTGATCAAGCCCTATCTGGGAGCCGAGAAGAAGCGTCAGGAATCTGAAGAGATTGCCGAACGCAGTCGCTTAAAAAATCCTGGATATGCTGGAAGCAGGCAAGATCACCAGCGAGGAAGCAGAGCGTTTACTGAACGCCATTCGCAAAGAATAATCTTGACAGCAAAGCCACGCACAAAATTGTGGCAAGACGACGGTCGGGATGTAGCGCAGTCCGGTTAGCGCGCTCGGTTCGGGACCGAGAAGTCGGAGGTTCAAATCCTCTCATCCCGACCAGTTGTTTTTCTCGCATACAGCTAAAGCTCTTTGGCATGGCAGCGCACTGCGAGAGTGCTGCTATTATTAATTGTGATTGGCTCCCCCTCCCCTATGGCGAAACATGAACCCCAAATCATCAAGGCTTGAAGTGAAGCAAAACATTCCATTGACAGGGTATCAGGCGACAGGATGCCGCTTCCACAATGCAGACGGGGACGTCTGCAATCCTATATTTAGCCGGCATATAGTTGCCGGTGACAGAATCAGAGTAAAAGGCAAGATAATGGCAGAACAAAAAACCGGATTCAGATATTATATCAAGCTCCTGTATCCTTTCGTAAGGAAGGATAGGGGTCTATTGTTCTTTGGCCTGATCGCCATGTTGGTGACCTCGGCTCTGCGCTTGGTTGATCCCTTGATTTTGGCCATGATCATCGACAAAAGCATTCCCAATCAGGATGTGCGGGGTATGCTGCAATATGGGATAATGTTCATCGCGGTGGTGCTCGTCTCCGGCTTTCTGTCTTATCTACAGATCGTGCTGCTCTCACGGCTGGGCATCAAGGTGATCACAAAGTTCAAAGGTGATGTCTTCCGCCATCTTTTGAAGCTGCCGGTTCCGTGGTTCAACAAACAGCCGGTGGGCGAACTGATTGCCCGGGTGGAAAGCGATAGCGAGCGGGTGAAAGTGCTGTTCAGTGATCTCTCGATCACCATCCTGGGCAATATCCTCTTCTTCCTGGGCGTGTTTATCGTGCTCTTTATCCGGGATTGGAAGACCACTATCTATATCATGCCGATCATCTTGATCAGCATGATTGCCTATTCATTCCTCTTCAAGTATATCTCGAAGTTTTTCCGGCAGATTCGCGAGAAATATGCCATTGTCACGGCCAAGATCACGGACTATGTGCAAGGCATGCACATGATTCAGGCATTGAACCAGCAGGATCGGGTATCCAAAGACCTGGAAGAAGCAAGCCGGGCGAAGAAAAACATCGAAACCAAGACGTCTTTCATCGAGTATGGTGCGCAAAGCTTCTTTATGTTCTTCTTCAACGTGGTCTTTGTGGTGCTCGTGATCTGGCTGACCGCGCCCAAGATCATCGCTGGAGCAGCTACTCTGGGTACGCTGATCGTATTTATCCAATACATCTACCGCATGGTGTGGCCCCTGATGCATCTGTCTGAAAACGTGATGCAAATGCAGCGCAGCTTTGTATCCCTGAAACGCATATTGGAGCTTACAGAACTGACCACAGAGGATGAGACCTATACCGGTAACGCGCTACCCTCCTTTGAGCATGAGATCCGCTTTGAGAATGTCAGCTTTGCCTACAATGATGAGGATTGGATCTTGAAGGATGTGTCTTTCAGCATCCCCAAGGGCAAAAAGATCGCACTGGTAGGCGCTTCCGGCAGTGGTAAAACCACTACAGTAAGCCTGCTCTGCGGCTTTTATCACGTGCAAAGGGCAGGATATTGATCGATGGCACTCCCATCCAGGAATTGGACTTCAGGGCCTGGCGACGCAAGATCGGGCTGATCTTGCAGGATATCTTCCTCTTTCCGGGTTCGATCCTGGAAAATATCCGGGTTTATAACGATAATGTCTCCGAGCAGGAAGTGGCTCAAGCCGTCTCGGTAGTGCAACTTAGCGAATTTATCCATGATCTACCTCATGGCTTGAACAGCGAATTGGCCGAGCGAGGACAGAACATCTCCCAGGGCGAAAAGCAGTTAATCTCTTTTGCCCGGGCCTTGGCCTTTAATAGCGACATCATCATCATGGACGAAGCCACAGCTTCGATTGACCCGCAAACTGAAGCCAAGATTCAGCGAACTATGAAGCAGGTCTTTACCGGCAAAACTGCTGTGGTGGTGGCCCATAGGCTCACTTCTGTGCTGGACGCGGATGAGATCCTGTACTTTAGTAATGGCAAAATCCTGGCCCGGGGCAAGCATCAGGAATTGATGCAACTGAGCCCGGAGTATCGGAAACTGGTGGAATTGCAACTGGTGGGGGAAGATCATGAATAAGCACATCAAATGGATCTTCACGCAGTACAAAGCCAATATCTGGTTTGTGCTGATCATGGTGCTTTTCACTCTGGCATCCTCAGCGGTTTCGATCGCCTATCCCTATGCCTTCAAACGCATGATCGACCTTTTGCGGGATATTTTGCAAAATCCTGATAGGTTCCCCACCCCCATGCTGGAAGTGAACAAGGTTATCTGGCTATTTTTGGTTATTGGCGTGGCGCAGTTTATCACCGGATTCTATCCCTGCGTGCGGGCAGTGGTGAATCTCAGATTTGAGCACTCGCTGCGTATGCTGTATTTCAAATACATCTCCGGCAAAGATTTCCGCTTTTTCCAAAAGTTCCGCACCGGCGATATCGTAACCAGGCTTACCGATGATCTCTCTGATTTTCCGAAGATCTCCTGGTTCCTGTGCAGCGGGATATTCCGAGCATTCAATTCCTTTTCGATGATCCTCTTTTCATTGGTGGTAATGTTTAGCATCAATATCAAGCTTACCCTGCTGTCGATCGCGCATTGCCATTGATGATGGTGGTGTTTTACTTCACCAGTGAGAAGCTGTACACCAATTTCGAGAAGAATCAACGGGCGATCTCGGCGATCAACACCCAGTTAGAAATGAGCTTTTCCGGCATTCGCATCGTGAAATCCTTTGTGAGTGAGGATAAATACAATAGATTCTTTGACATCGCGCTGGCAAACCGGTTCAAGACCGAGATGAGCGTGGTGAAGCTGAATGCGGTGCTAAGCCTGATCTATCAATATATAGATTACTTCGCGCAGATCGGGGTGATCATGTTTGGTGGATTCATGGCCGTGAAGGGTGAGATCACCGTGGGCACCTTCTTCCTCTTCTATACCTATCTTTCGATGATGATCTATCCGCTTTTGGATCTACCGCAGCTTTTCGTTTCAGGCAAACAGCTTTTGTGAATATCGATCGCCTGGAAGAGATGCGCGTGTTTCCCACGTTCAACAAAGTGGACAATGTCGGGTTGCCGGTGCAAAGCTTTGAATCCCTTAGTTTTGAAAATGTGAGTTTCAATTATCCGGATAAAGACGAAGTGGTGCTGAGAGAGCTTAGTTTTGATCTCAACCAAGGTGAGCGGCTCTTGATCCTGGGAGCTACCGGGGCGGGGAAGAGCACCGTGGCAAACCTGATTCTGGGGCTTTTGCCCACCGAAAAGGGAAGGATCCTCTTTAATGGCTATGATATTCATACTTTGCAGATCAAGAGCTTGCGCGATGTGGTGGCCTACGTCCCGCAAGAGCCATCACTCTTTAGCGGAAGCATCAAAGAAAACGTGATGTTAGCAAACCTGAGTGCCGCTGACGATGAATATCGCGTTGCTCTGGATACGGCTCAACTGAGTCCTGAAATTGCCGCTTTCCCGGATAAGGATGCCACCAAAGTGGGACATCGTGGGCTGGATGTATCCGGTGGACAAAAGCAGCGGATCACCATCGCCAGAGCCTTGATCAAAAAGCCTAAGCTCTTGATCCTGGATGATATCACAGCTTCACTGGACGCTGAGAACGAAGAAAAGCTCTGGCAAGCCATCAATGAGCATTATCCCAATACCGCCGCCATCGTGATCTCACATCGGCTATCCACTTTGCGTTATGTGGACAGCGTGCTCTTCCTTGATGCCGAAGGCAGGGGACACAAAGGCAGCCACGATGAACTGGTATTCTCCAATCAGGAGTATCACGACTTCCTGCATGAGCATTTTGAAGAAGTGAGGTATGAGGTGTGAGGTGCCTTGATCCTCATTGCCATACCTCAGTTTTACCCCTTGTTACCCCATGTTCTCAACATGTTATGAAGGCATTATGAGTAATCCAGGAGCGATAAAAAGGTTGATCAATGAGTTAGCAGGTAGCAGGCAGAACACCTAACACCTAACACCTAACACCTAACACCTCAGACCTCAAACCTCATACCTCAGACCTCAGACCTTAAAAATCCGATTTTCATTGACAAAAATTGAGCTGAATCCAGAATGTCACAAATGTGAAATTAGTGGAGATGAGCTCTTATGAACGATCAGTTGCAAGAACTACTAAGCAAGGTCTATGAGGAAGGCGTGGCAAAAGCCAATGCCGAAGCGGAAAAGATTTTGGATAAGGCAAAAGCTGAGGCAGAAGGCATTTTGCAAAAGGCTAAAGCAGACGCGGAGGCAGAGCTCAAAGCTGCAGAAAAACAAGCAGCAGAGCTCAAGAAAAACACTGAAGGTGACCTGAAAATGGCCAGCAATCATACCCTGAGCGCGCTGAAACAAAAGATCACCGATCTCGTCCTGATCAAAAGCGCAGATGCTGGAGCCAAAGCCGGTTTCGCAGATCCGAAGTTTGTGCAGGATATCATCAAGGCCGCTCTTGCGGCTTGGAAGGAAACCGGTGGCAACCTGGTCTTGGCCAAAGAGCTGGAAGCGAAGCTGGATGAGGGCTTTTTGAGCTCCATCAAACAGAGCTTTGACGGTAAGCTCACCGTGGATTTCAGCCCGCAAATCAAGGCCGGATTCAGCATCTCCCCTGCCGATGGCAGCTACAAGCTCAGCTTCAGCGACGAAGATTTTGCCAATTTTGTTCAAAAACTACCTGCGTCCTCGCACAGCCAAGATACTATTTGATAGCTGATTATGGCTAAGCAGTACTATTACTTTATCGCCGGCCTGCCTTCCATCTCGCTGGACGATACAAAGCTGATGTACAGCCCCGAGCAGTTTCGGGAAGATGCCAAAGCTCAATTGAGCACGGATGATTATCAGCTGCTGAGGCTGCTGCATTTTCCGGAAGATCTGCTGAATCTTTTGGATGTGATCTACAAAGCTGATCGGGATCCGAACCCGGAAGGGCTCTTTGACACGGAGTATTGGCAAGAGTATCGCGGCTATCTTATAGCTAAGAGCGATAACCGCAATCTACCGGTTCCCGAGGCTTATTCCGCACTCCCAACCTTTGTGCAGGACATCCTGACAGAAGCCATGGCGCAAGAAGATATGCCCCCGCGTGACGCGATCGAAAATGCCTTGCTAAAGGCCTTCTATGCCTATACGGCTAAGCACTCTAATACTTTCGTCAGAGAGTGGTTTGAGCTGGAAAGGCAGATCAAAAACATCCTGGTCGCCATCAATGCCCGCCACCATGAAATGGAGTACGCAGAGTACCTGATCGGTGATGATGAAACCGTGCAAAACCTGAAAAAGAGTCACGCGGCGGATTTTAGCCTGGGAAAAGACCACTTCGTCTTCGACAATATACAGCGGATATGGGAGCAGAACAATATCCTCTATCGTGAACGGGGATATGACATCTTCAAAGCCAAATGGATCGATCAGCAAAACTTCTTCGAGTATTTCAATATAGACCGGATTTTGGGCTATTATGCCAAGCTGCGCCTCATCAATCGCTGGCTCAAGGCCGACGCGACTTGGGCAAAGAAGTATTCCACGATACTCTGGACAAGCTGGAGAATAGCTTTAGCTTCCCGGAAGATTTTAATATCAAGATTAAGCAAAAATAGAAGGTAACACGATGACCAAAGGTATAGTGAAAGGAATTATCGCCAACTTGGTGCAAGTGGAAGTCTCGGGCCCCGTGTCTCAAAACGAGATATGCTACATCAATCTGGGCAAAGAACAACTGATGGCCGAAGTGATCAAGGTGATGGGAAACATCGCCTACACCCAGGTTTTTGAAAGCACTCGCGGTCTGAGACCCGGAAATACGGTGGAGTTTTCCGACCATATGCTGGAAGTAAAACTGGGGCCGGGAATGCTTTCGAAGAACTATGATGGCTTGCAAAATGACCTTAACAAGATGAAAGGGGTTTTCCTCACCAGAGGTGAATATACCGATCCCCTGGATGAAGATTCTGAGTGGGATTTCAGCCCGATCGCCAAAACCGGTGAGAAAGTAAGCGGTGGAGACTGGCTGGGCAGCGTGCCCGAGAGCTGGATTTCGCATAAGATCATGGTACCCTTGGCTTGGAAGGGGAATATACCATCAAGAAGATTGCCACCGAAGGTAAGTATAAACTCAAAGATACTATCGCGACCATCACCGATGCCGATGGAAAGGACATTGAGCTGAACATGATCCAGAAATGGCCGGTGAAGATCCCCATCAAATGCTATACTGAAAAGCCCAGACCCTTCCGCCTGATGGAAACCGGAGTACGCACCATCGACACGCTCAACCCCATGGTGGAAGGTGGCACAGGCTTCATCCCCGGACCCTTTGGCGCAGGAAAACCGTGCTTCAACACTCAATCTCCAAAAAATGCTGATGCCGACCTCATCATCATGGCCGCCTGCGGTGAACGCGCCAATGAAGTCGTGGAAATCTTTGTGGAGTTCCCTGAACTGGACGATCCTCGCACCGGGCGCAAACTGATGGAGCGTACCATTATCATCTGTAATACTTCAAACATGCCGGTGGCTGCCCGTGAAGCGTCTGTTTATACAGCCATGACCATTGCGGAATACTATCGCAACATGGGTCTCAAGGTACTGCTATTGGCAGACTCCACCTCACGTTGGGCTCAGGCCTTGCGTGAGATGAGTAACCGCATGGAAGAGCTGCCCGGACCGGACGCTTTCCCCATGGATCTGCCTGCCATCGTTTCCAGCTTCTATTCCAGAGCTGGATTTGTATATCTCAAAGGTGGGGCTACAGGTTCCATTACCTTCATCGGAACTGTATCTCCTGCCGGTGGTAACCTCAAAGAGCCGGTTACTGAATCCACCAAAAAAAGCAGCTCGCTGTTTCTATGCTCTATCTCAAGCCCGGGCAGATAGTAAACGTTATCCCGCGGTTGACCCCATCGATTCCTACAGTAAGTACCTGGAGTATCCTGAGGTGATGGAGTATCTGAACAGCAATGTGAATCCCAATTGGGTAAAAGACGTGCTGCATGCCAAAGACCTCCTCTTGCGTGGACGCGAAGCTCAGGAACAGATCAACATCCTGGGTGATGATGGGGTTCCTTTGGCTTATCACGATAAGTATTGGAAGAGTGAACTGGTGGATAGAATCATCCTGCAACAAGATGGCTTTGACAAGATTGACCAATCTACCCCCATGAAGCGGCAGGAATATATGCTGGAACTGATCCTGGATATCTGCGGCGAAGACTTTGTATTCGAAACCTTTGAAGATGTGATGCCC
>JAJOKA010000103.1 GCA_021206555.1 Candidatus Cloacimonadota bacterium
CCGCCGCCAGCGTGGGCGCCCTGCAGCGCCGGCTCCTGGTGCTCGAAGAGCAGGGCGGGGACATTTTTCTTCGGCGAGCCCGCGGTGAGCCTGGCCGACCTCATGCATGTGGACTTTTCGGGCAACGGCGTCGTCTCGATCCTGGACGCCTCAAGCCTCATGTCCCGTTCGCCCCAAGATCTACGCCACGTTTTCTGCTCTGGCTCCTGGCCGAGCTCTTCGAACAGCTGCCCGAGGTCGGCAATCCGGACAAGCCGGTCATGGTCTTCTTTTTTCGACGAAGCCCACCTGCTTTTCGACAACGCGCCCAAGGCCCTGGTCGACAAGATCGAACAGGTGGTCCGCCTGATCCGCTCCAAGGGCGTGGGCGTGTATTTCGTCACCCAGAGTCCCGCCGACGTCCGGAGCAGATCCTGGGACAGCTGGGGGCTCAAGATCCAGCACGCCCTGCGCGCTACACCCCCAAGGAGCAGAAGGCCGTGCGCTCAGTGGCCGCGGACGCTCCTCGCCCCCAACCCGGCCTTCGACACCGGCGAGGCCATCGTCGCCCTGGGCACCGGCGAAGCCCTGGTTTCCGTTCTGGACGAGAAGGGACTGCAATACTACGCGCACAGCAATCTGCCATATCGGATTAGCAGATTGTTCAGCGAAAATGAAGAAGCGGAAAACCTGGTGCGATTAGTGGACTCACAAAACCGGCTTTGGAGCTTGAGATATCCCGGGCCAAGGGCAAATCGGGCAGATTGGGAAGCCCAATTAACATCAGGTTTGTTCTTCAAAATGCATGATAATGGCCTGCAGGATTCCTTGCTGATTATGAGTCCTCAAGCATTCGCGGCTGGCTTTGATGCTATAAACAGTATTCTATTCAAAGCGATTGCTGATGATGCAGTGATCGCTTTTCCCGGATCAAACCGATTGATTCATCTTGATTTGATAGGATGCCAGAGTAAAGAGATAGTATTACATGATAATGCCCGAATCCGCAGTATGCACATATCAGCAGATTTGAGCAGGCATATCGTGGTGTACACGATTGATAAGAGCTTATTCATGCAGCAATATATCAATAACAATGGCAGTTTCGTCCGAAATAATGAATTCCGAATGGTAATGGACAGGGATTTCGACAAATACAAAGGAGTTTTTTTAAACTTTCGTGATGAGGTGCACAAGGTAAAGCTAGAGGAATCCTGGGCCAATAACGATAATGACTACTTCTTTGCCAATGTCAGCGTGTTGAACTCAGTAAGAGTCACACATACACCTTTCTTCGGAGACCGGAATAATGACAGGAATGCCGTGGTTAAGCATTCCGGATGGGTCTTGGCAGTAATGAACAAAGATAATGCTTCATCTACCGTCAATGTGACGCTTAATGATATGCGTTTGGGTACCACTGTGTCGTATCGGCTGCCTTTGCTCGATGCAACTAATCCCGATATCACTTATAGTAACGAGCATTTTGTGCTGTTCAAAGGAACCGGGCGTTTATGGTACCTTGATTTGCGCAAGCTAATCAGCGTTGACCTGATTGACACGCTGATGCCCGAGGTCAGGGGCAGTTGCTATTTGAAAGTAGAACAATGCATTCCCCGCGTGCTGACCGTTAACACTCTGAACTCCCCTATCTATCAATTGTACACAGAAGGGAATGATGGCAGGTATGTTTTAAGCGCCACACTGCCCAGTATATACACCAGCATTGGCGTAAGCAACGGACTTTGGTACTTTCACAAAAGATCCGGTTTGTCTCGCACTATCCAAGCTTTGCCGATCCATAAGGGCAGGGAATCCAGTCTCTGCGAAGTAGAGGGAAACTTCCGAGCCTGGTTGTCCGGTAACGGTTTATTTGTGGCAAATGGTGACTCATTAAGTCTGTTTGAGGGTACCAGAAAGATCTTCAGTTCAAATGAAGGAGTGTTTGCTCAAAGCCTGAGTTCTTGGTTTAGCGGGCATCGCGATCTGCTGCAATACTTTATGCAATCCCCTGCTTGGGCCTATAGCGATGGGGTGTTGTGGCATAGCAGATATGCCTATTACGATCCCTCTTCAAAAGATAAAGAACCGGTGGTAGTGCCCAGCTTCAGTTTCAATATCAAAGACCAGAAAATGGAAGTACATCGCAATCTATGGAGCATTCACTCCCTTGAGGGCAAGGTTTGGGCGCTGGAAGTTAAGGCCGATGGTCAAGATATTCTTTATTTTAACGAGTTTGGGCTCGCAGAACAAATCATCTAGATTGCGGAACGCTATTCTTCGAACTCTCACC
>JAJOKA010000166.1 GCA_021206555.1 Candidatus Cloacimonadota bacterium
TCAGGGCGACTAAAGCATAGTATTTAGTATAAGAGAAAGGGGGATGCGCAGCATCCCCCCTTGCACGTTTGTAAGGATATCAGAACCTGAGGTTATTGCTGTTAATGGGACTCAGCATCAGAACCTTTTCGGTCTCAAAGTCTTTCCACATGTTATAGATCTCTTTATATTCGTTATCCAGAGCATCCAGATAGTCCAGGGCAAGCACATGCAAGAGTGAGGGTGAATCCATGCTAAGGCTGAGCCCTTTTCCGGTGCTTGATGTGGCGTCCACAAGACGGATGGGACGATGTCCCTTGATCAGCGAGCGCATGTGTTCCTTGGCCGTCTGAAGACCTCCCAGATCATCCACGAGTCCGTTTTCAAAGGCCTGCTCACCGGTCCAAACCCGACCCTGAGCGATAGTATGAACTTCTTCTACACTCAGGTTTTTCCGGCCATTAGCTACTTTCCGCACAAAGTCTTCATAGCTATGTTCGATATAGGACTCGAGCAATTGCTTTTCCGCTTGGGTCCAGGGGCGATGCATTGATCCCAGATCGGCATTTGCGCCTTTCTGAACTACACCCCAGTTTACCTTGATCTTACGGAACATATCGGTCGCGTTAAAGGCCATGCCTACCACACCGATTGATCCTGTGAAAGTGGCGGGATTGGCCACAATGCGGTCAGCATTGGCAGCGATGTAATAACCACCGCTGGCAGCCACACCGGCCATGGAGACCACGATGGGTTTCTTGTTCTCGGTTTTGGCCAGCTCCAGCTCACGATGGATGATGTCCGAGGCTTGGGCACTGCCGCCACCGCTATCAACGCGCAGGATAATTCCTTTATACATAGGGTTTTTTCTGGCTTCACGGATGAGCTTAACTGTGGTTTCGTGAGCGATCTTCTGTCCCGGAGTGCCTTTTCCCATTACGATGTTGCCGGAAGTATAGATAGTAGCCACGAGGTCTTCTTTGGGTTTGGCCCAGGCATAATCACGATATTCCTCTAGCGTATTCAGGCGTCTGGCAAAACCGAAGTCATCCTTCAGCTTTTTGTCAAGTTCATCCTGGTAGATCATGGCATCAATCAATCCGGCAGCCAGCGCATCAGCAGCGATAAAGTATGGGCCTCCGTCAATGGTTTCTTCCACAGATTTTGTGAGGCGACTACCGCGTCCCAGCTGGATTTGGGCGATCATCTGGTCATAGATGTTTCCTAAGAGTGATTCGTATACTTCCCGTTCGGCGGCAGTCATGTTTGATTCACTGAACATATTGGCAGCGTTTTTGTATTTGTGGCTACGGAAGTTCAATACCTCGATGCCCAGACTGCCCAGCATATCCTTGATGTAAGGACTGGAAATGGCAATCCCGCGCAGATCCACGCTGCCCATGGGATTGAGGTAGATATTGTCCGCAATCGCAGCGCCAAAGATGTATCCGCCATTGGAGATGTTATCGTAGTATATACTCAGCTTCTTCCCACTGCTCTTGTAGGTCAGGACGGCGTCCAGCAGCTCCTGCTGCATCCCAAAAGACATGCTGAGGGAAGGATTGATCAAGAGGATGCCATCTGTAGCGGGATCTTTCTGAGCCTGCTCCAAGCATCGCGATGGATCTCTTCGATGCTACGAGTGTTTTTGTCATAAATACGGAAAGGGCCAATGTTATATTTAGGTGCCTTGTAGCTGACGATCTCGCCTTTGGCCGGCATTTGATACCAGGCTTTTGGGGCGATGCCCAGGAAGGGCTTGAAGCTATCCTCAGTCAGATGAACCCAGCCATAGCCATAGTTATTGTTTTCCTTGCTGCGTACCAGGCCACCGGCCTCGATCTTGCGGGGACTGAGGCTGAATGACAGCAGTGTGGTTTCTTCTTCCGTATTGTAAGTAGCGCCTAGCTTTACTCCATCCAAAAGCTGAGTATTGATCCCGATGATGGGACTCTTGACTTCATATTTGGAGCGTCACTGCCCAGATACGAATAGTTCATATCCAGCGATAGCTCAAGGCGGTAGTCAGGGATTGAAGGCACAAAGGCCATGGGCGCAAGGCTATGCCACCGCGGTAAATAGCCGTGCGTGCATGGGATTATCCCAGGTCATGGCCACTGAAGCGAAATTTGCCGGACGGTATGTGACAGCGCTGCGGAAGGTACCATCTTTGAACTTGCCATCCCGCCACCGGTAGTTTGATCCAACATACAGGTTGGGGAAGATGTGTGCGGGCAGAAGCTCGCTTCCTGAGGCCAGCATGTGGTGCTCAACGCCGTGATCACGT
>JAJOKA010000003.1 GCA_021206555.1 Candidatus Cloacimonadota bacterium
GCCCAATGGTGAAGCAGGACACAGCCGGATCGGGCAATCATGATCTACACCAATATCGTACGGCGTTTTGTTCAAAGGCAGTCCCGTGGTCATCGGAGGCATTGAGGCTTCGCTGCGTCGGATCGCGCATTATGACTATTGGCAGGACAAAATCCGAAACAGCATCCTCAGTGACAGCAAAGCTGACATTTTGGTCTATGGCATGGCGGAAAAAACCACAGTGGAGATCGCTAAAGCCCTGGACCAAGGACGCACATTGCAAGACCTGCAAGACACTCCCGCCACAGTCTGCTTTGTTTCGGGTATTCCCGATTCCGCAACGAATTTGCCCGATGCCATATCCTGTAAGGATAAAGCTGTGTTTCTGGCCATGAACCGGCTCTTTTTATGCCAGACACATGGAGGAAGCATTATATCAGGAAAACGGAGGGCGGATCATCAAACATAACCCTCCCGCAGCAGCGCTGAGCAGCGAAGAGATGGACGCCATCTACGCGTTGCCCTTCGCGCGCGCTCCGCATCCCAGATATGCCGGAAAGAGAATCCCTGCCTGGGAACAGATTCACAAAAGCATCACTTCCCACCGCGCCTGCTATGGTGGCTGCAATTTTTGCGCCATCGCCACCCATCAGGGACGCCACATCCAATCCCGCAGTGAAGCCTCCATCACCCTTGAAGCAAGCAAGATTGATGGCGTGATCTCAGATCTTGGCGGCCCCACAGCCAATATGTATAAAAGCTATTGCAAATTGGGTTTCCCTGCTTCATGTAAACGCCGATCTTGCATCTTCCCTTCCATCTGTCCAAATCTAAAGAGTGATCATGACGCTCAGTTAAAACTGCTGGATCGTGTTTCTCGATTACCGAATGTCAAGCATGTCTTCATCGCCAGCGGAATCCGTCACGATATGGCCTTGGGGCACAAACGCTACATCTCTGCCATTGCCACAAAATACACCGGAGGGCGCTTGAAGCTCGCTCCGGAACATAGCGCGGACTCTGTGCTCAAACTTATGGGCAAACCCAGTATTAAAAGCTTTGAGGCATTCAGCAAAGAATACTTTGAGGAAGTACGCAAAGCGGGCATCAAACGCCAGATCATCCCATATATCATCATTGGCCATCCCGGAACCACGATTGCCGACGCCATTGCCCTAAAGAACTGGCTAAGAGAAAACCATATCCGAGTGGAACAAGTGCAAGAATTCACCCCCACTCCCATGACCATCAGCACCTGCATGTATTACACCGGCAGGGATTTCGATAGTGGCTTGCCCATCCACATCCCCAGCCCCTCGGAAATCCGCAACAAAAAGAACTGATCATCCCCACCAAACACAAGCACCAAGCACCAAGCACCAAGCACCAAGCACCAAACACAAGCACTAAGCACCAAGCACCAAGCACTAAGCACAAAAAACAGCCCCCTGGTCAGGAGGCTGTTTAAGCTTGGTGCAGAAGGCGGGACTCGAACCCGCACACCCGTTACAGGCACAAGATCCTTAGTCTTGCGTGTCTGCCAATTCCACCACTTCTGCCTGGATTTTATTCGCCCTGCAAGGGTTCTACAGGGGCAGGATCATTCACGGGAGCGCTTTCGGCGGGCTGCTCGGTATCAGCAATCTTGCTTTGACGTTGCTGAACACCACTGACACCGCTGCTTCTGATGTCTTTCACCAAAAAAGGCCAACAGGATGCAGGATGCGGCAAAGATAATGGCCAAAAATCTGAGTCCATTTCTTGAGCATCTGAGACGCTCCGCTTCCACCAAAAACGTTCATCGCGGCACCGCCAAGATTGGCATCAAGGCCACCTTTCGAGCTTTGCGCGAGGATCACCAGCACCAATGCGATGCAGATAATCGCGTGAATTATCAGGGCTATTGTGTATAAAACCATTTATTTTTCCTTGTTCAAATACTACGTTTGCGCACTGAAATTGAGCGCCCATTTTTTGTCAATGAATTTCTTGCCGGAACACTCAGCAGCAGCATGGCCAAGAGCAGGAATCCGGCCCCAAAAATCATGCGCAAGCTGAGGTTTTCGCTAAGCAGCAACCACCCTCCCCAAAAAGCGCGAATACTCCTTCCAGACACATGATTACAGCCGCCGGTGCAGGATCCGCTTTTTGCTGAGCTTTGATCTGTAAAGTATAGGCAATGCCCACACTGATCAACCCTCCATAGAGGATAGGCCAAAATGCTGATCTGATGCCGGCCAGATACATTCCTGAGATCAGATCTTGAGGATGCATAAAGAGCCGCCAGATCACAGCAGATACCGTGGAAAGCAGCGCGCATACGGCAAACTGATTGAAGGCCAATAGACCGGTGGAATGGATCTTGCTGAGTTTATCCACGATCTGCACATGCCAGGCAAAGAACATGGCAGAAATCAGAACCAGGAGATTGCCCAGGGATATTTCCAGACTCTGGAAGCTGTTGATCAAGTACAAACCGATCACAGCCAAAAGAATCGCGGCAATGACCTTGCGCGTCACTCTCTGACCCCGCCAGAGCCCGATGATGGGCACAAAGACCACATAGAGTCCGGTGATGAAGCCGGCAGAACCGGCACTGGTATAGAAAACCCCAATCTGTTGCAGCGATGCCGCGATAAAGAGTACCACTCCTGGCAGGAGGATTAGAGCTGATCTATTGCGGAAGCTCCGATATAGAGCAAAGCGCACAAAGATCGCGCCCAAGGCAAAGCGCAGGGCGTTGAAGCTGAAGGCATCCAGGCTTTCACTCCCCAAGCGCTGAGCTACAAAGGCAAAGCCCCAAAGCGCGGCCGTGACCAATAGCAAGAAGTTGCTAAACATCTCAGCGCACCACTATCTTGGCCAGTTTGGTATCCAAGTCTCCATTTTTCAGGCTTTTGGTCCAATGCGCGCGAAGCCGGAGCTCTTTTACCAGGTCCTTGTTACCACACAAGATATATGCTGTGGAAGCGGGACACTTCTGCTTCAAAAAGTCACCCAGTTCATGATAAACCTGCTGCACTCCGAAGCTGCTATCCAGCCTGATCCCATAAGGGGGATTGGTGATGATCGTGCGCCCTGCCACGCGCTCAAGGTTTTGAAACCGGACGCAAGCTACTTCCACATTTCGTCCACCGGGCAACATAGCAAGATTGCTTCTACAAGCTTCCACCGCGTCTGGATTGATGTCCGAAGCCCACACTTTCCCTTTGGCAAATCCCTGATCCGGGAATCAGCTTGGTCCACAATCTGTTTCCACAGCAAGTCATCAAGCCCGGCAAATGCCTGATCCCATTATTATTACGCAGATATCCGGCGGGGATATCGCAATATTTCATGATGGCTTCTGCCAAAATAGTTCCGCTGCCACACATGGGATCACAAAGAGTACCTTCGCCACTCCAATCTGCTATTTGCGCGATTGCAGCAGCCAGGGTTTCCTGCAATGGAGCTTCCACGCTGCTTTTCCGGTATCCCCGCATATGCATGCTGCAACCCAGAATATCCAGGGCTATCGTGGCATGATTATTTTGAATATGCAGATTGAACACGATGTCAGCGTTTTTATTGCTATAGGAAGGTCGTGCCCCAAAATTGCCACGAAAGCTATCGCAGATGGCATCTTTGAGCACTTGCGAAGCATAGAGTGAATGACGCGTGAAGGAAGAGCTGACATTGCAATCGATACTGAAGCTTTCGGTTAGTTCAAAAAGCGCAGTCCAGTCGATGTTTTTAAATGCCTGTTGATACAGATATTTCGTGCTATGGCAATCGAAACTGAGCAGCGGATACAGCACTCTTTGCACCAGGCGCGAGGAATATAGAATCCGGTACAAGGTCTCATTCGAGCAAGAGAAATAGAAGCCGCGTGGCACTTCCTGCCTGATCTCTGCACCCAGTTCAGTCAGCTCCTGATGGGCATACTTTTCCAGTGAACCGGCCACAACGGCAAAGTAACGTATTGAGCGAGATCCGAGATCTGAGAACCGAGATCCCTGACGCGCAAGCTGAGAGCGCTTAGCTGTTGCTTTTATTGCCATCAGATCTTATCCAGTTTGGAATGTACTGACCGGATAAAGCCCATCAGCAGCTGCCTGGTTTTTTGAAGCAGAACTCCAAGTTCGGCACTAGCAGTTTGATAATCAACAAAGTCAAGCATTAGGGATATCTCTATCTGCGTATCCAGCTCGGCTAAGGAGCCTTGAGCAATGCTCAAAAACTGCAGTAGTTCTTTCTGAGACTTACGGGCGCAACCTTCCGCGATATTGGATGGCACCGAAACTGCCGCTCTACGCATTTGTGAGGATAGGCCATATATCTCTGCTTTTGGAAATGTCGCGGTAATCCTGTATATTTCTTTCACTAACAACATACTTGCCTTATAGACTTCCATGTCCTTATGGATCACATCTCACTCCCGCATCTCTCATCTCGCATCTCTCATCCCGCATCTCGCATCTTGCATCTCGCATCTCGCATCCCGCATCTCGCATCACGAATAAAGATACCTTTTGATCTTCTGCGTCGGAGTCTTCTGGAAGGGCTCATTCACGATGTGGATCTTGATAATGCGGCTGAAATCGGCCAGGACTTTATTCACTTCTTTGCGGTTCTCTTCCATCAGAATCGGGATCTTGGTCTCCGGAATATGCTCCGCGTCCAGATTCTCAAAGTCCGGATATACCATGGCATGCAGTTGCCGATCTCGTTCCAGCACCAGTGCTTCGCCCACATAGGGCATATTGTTGAGCTTTTGCTCCACCAATTCCGGATAGATATTCTCTCCACTGGGGCCAAGGATCACGTTTTTGCTGCGACCGCGGATATAGACAAAGCCATCGGCATCGATGGTTCCGATATCTCCGCTATAGAGCCAGCCATCGCGCAACATCTCTCGCGTGGCTTCTTCAAACTTATAGTAGCCTTTAAACACCTGTTCGGCCACGGATCATGATCTCTCCAGGTAATCTGGCCGGATCTGAGGAATTCACTTTGATCTCCAGGAATTTAACCTGCTTGCCGCTGGATTCAAGACGATGAATCTGCCAATTGGCATAGGATATCAGGGGGCCGCACTCGGTCATCCCATATCCGATGGTGAAGGGGAACTTGATCTTTTTCATGAACTGCTCCACTTCGGCATTCATCGGCGCTCCACCGGTGATGAGTTCCCTCACATTGCCGCCAAAGGCCGCCAGCAGTTTGTCGTGAATCTTCTTCAGGATAATCTTGTTCAAAATGGGGATCTTCAGCATCCGTCGCATTTTTGGGAGTATCGATGGTGGCCTGAAGCTGCTTTTTGTAGATTTTCTCGATCAAGAGCGGAACTGTCAAGACTACTTCAGGTTTCAGGTCTTTGAGCCCGGCAAGCAATATCTTGGGAGCCGGGATGCGATCCAAAAAGTTGATATGATTGCCTCTGGTAAAGGGATAGAGCAGGTCAAAGCTGCACGCATAGGCATGCGCCAAAGGCAGGAAAGCCAGCACCTTCGCGCCCACATTGAAGAGCAGATTTTCACGCGCTACGATCAGATTGGCCAAAAGGCTGCGATGGGGCAACATCACCCCTTTGGAAAAGCCCGTGGTACCGCTGGTATAAATGATGGCCGCGATGTCTTCATTATCACACTTGTCTTCCGCCTTGATCTCGCCTTTGTCCAGATTGTGAAACTCATCGCTGTCAGTATATGAGAGATATTTTGCCTTTGCTCCTTCATCTTTGCAGTATGCCAGGCTCAGATCGTCCAGGATCACCACAAAGCGCAGCTTGCGCATTTCTTCACAATCCAGACTGTCATACTTGTCTTTGGACACAAAGAGAAGCTCCGCGTCACTGTGGTTCACGATATGCTGAGTATCCTCCGGAGAGAAATTCGCCAATATCGGCACAATCGTGGCACCATAAGTCACGCTGGAAATCCAGACCAAAGCCCAATTGCTGCAATTCTTTCCCGCCAGCGCGATCTTGGTGCCTTTCTGGACTCCAGCTTCGGCAAAACGCCGATGCAACCACATCATTCTGCGTCCCACATCTTTGTAACTGAGCGCGGTACCGGGATAATCCGTGAAAGCAGGAAGCTCCCAAAACTCCTGAATAGAGGAAACAAGGTAGGGAATCAATTTCTCATCAATCATGATAACTCCTTTGACTAGTGATAGAGCTCACTGAATAGCAATATTGAGCCAATAATCATCAGATAGTGAATAAGCTCAGATGTCAAGAAAAATCGGTTACCTGGCATCATTGATTACGGCCTGTAGTGTTAGGTATAAACCCTCACTGAATACTTCAAATCCAAAAACCAAAACTTAGAATCGTGGAATTCCGGTCATAACAGGTATTCGAGGCGGGTATTTTGTATCACAATTTCTTCAAATACCATCACCGTATCTTCAGATTGAATCACTAAAAAGTCAGCATTCTTCATGCTAATACATATTGGTGCGCCATGTTTGCCTGTCTCTTTATCTGTCCAAGACAGGCGCTTGCGTTCGACTCAGGCGATCAGTGGAGCGATCGGAGTCCAGGAAGGCACTTTACCGGGGAGGGTGGGTAACTCGGGTTCCCTGAAGATTTTTGCTTGCAAAGGATTGAGGGTGATGGCAAAAGGCTCATGTTTAACGTTGGAGCCTTCTCTCAGGATCATGGCTGTATCAGTGGTCTGCAGCAGATAGCCAGTATTGCCATAGAAGTCACCCTTATCATAGATCTGCTGAGTGATAATCTCCTTGCGGGAGTCGGCATCAATAACACTCCCGATCAAGTGCAGTCTACTCTCAAGAGCAGTATAGATGGCCCGGTAAACTTCAATCATGATCTCATCAATGGTGCTGGGATTTTGCTCAGGCATTGGCGCTCCAACAGCATATCACTAACATAAGAAAATCTGCGTCAATCCGTTCGATCTGCGTCATCTGCGTGCTATTCATTTCAGATCACCCCGGCTCTCAGCACTTTTGGGAGTCTCGGTTTCAACTCTGTGAGTCGCTCCATACCACTTTGATTGAGATAGTTCCGCAAAAGAGTGAGTGCCCTCAGCTCAAGCTTGGCTTTGAATGCGTCTATTTCGCTCCCTGTGAGCAGTTCGGTAGCAGACTGGTCTAATCCTACGGTCTTGACTATTCCCTCGCCCAGTGTCTTCAAATTGAGAAACTCGCAAGTGCTTTGTAGCATCAGGAAACAGAACCCAAAACGAAAAGAGATCAACAGAGGGTCATCCTCTGGCATGTTTTCCTGGATAGCCCGGGTATAGTGTTCAGGGAACACAACAGACCGAACCATCTCCAGAACTAAAGTCCTATGCTCTTTGAAGATGCCGTTATCACCCATCTCTTTAGGGAGATTGAGGATAGCCAGCATAGCATCTAACTCGACCGGGATCGGTATCACTTACCTTTCCTCATCAGTTCAGATAGCTCAATCGCCCGTCGACCAACCTGCTTTGCCCACTTGGAAGCAAGCATGCCATTGGCTACCCGTTCCCAGTCTCCGGCAGCAATGAAAGCTAAGGTGTTATTGAAACCCAGCAGTCCACCAATACCCAAGTTGAAACACATGTTTAGCAGCACCGACTTGCGGGCTTCATCAAGAGGATTGTATATCTCAGGAATCTTATCCAAAAGC
>JAJOKA010000063.1 GCA_021206555.1 Candidatus Cloacimonadota bacterium
ATCACTGCTAAAGACCACCGGAGATGTCCCCTGAACCGATCCAGGTCTTTTTGCCATGATCCCAGACCTGCAGGGCATTATTTGTATCCACCTGACCCTCGCTGTTTAATGGGGGTAACACTCTGAAGCGTAGTTGGCTACCGCTATAACCGGCAGCTTGTACCAGGATTACGGATTCCGGATTGGCAGAGCTCAAGTCCATGCGTTCCGGACGGTGCACCAGAGCCTTACCTGATGCCCGGTTATTCTCGCAGCAGGCTACGAAATCATCATCCACTACATGGGTCATAGTTAAGTTAAGTGAGCCATTTCCGGTAGTTACTGTACCAGATTCGGTCTCATTCAATGGCCAGGAGAAGTTCGCATCGTTTACAGAAGTTCCTGCGTAGTCGTTGGCTATTTGGGCAGCGCTTCTGGCTGTACCCACCCAGATTCTCAGGTCACGAATGTTGCCGGGGAATCTGCGACCGTTTATCTTGGGCATCTTGCCAACATTAAACAGTGCCGTTTCTTCTACCCAACGAAATTTCCGGTATTGCTTACTCTGGCTTCCCAATTGCCATTCACATATATATTTACAAAGGATCCGTCGTAAACGCCGGTAAGGTGATACCACACACCTCTCTGAGGGATAGTGGTGGAGGTGGTAAACCTGCGATTGTTGACGGTGGAGAAGGCGAATTCAAAGCGGCTGTTCAGTTGGTTGTGTTGCAACCAGAATGCACCGCTGTCCTGAGCCTGGGTAAGAGTGGCAATATTTGCCCATGAATCCAGTCCCGGAGTGCTGGGATCCACCGTCCAGCGCACCCATGCCTGGATGGTGAATTTGTCCCGGACGGTTGCATTATTCATGCCAAACACGTCTCCTTCGGCTGATGCCAAGTGTGGAGGGCTGGCATCCTGTCGTCCATACTTCAAGCGCGGATTTACTTCACGCTGGATCTTCAAAGTATAAGTCTTGCTTCCCTGGGGGTTTTCCACGCGGATGCTGTAAGTGACTGCTTCCGTACCGCTAGTAGGCTCTACTCTCAGAGTACTGATCCCGTTTGAAGATACCCGGGCGCCATCAATATAAACCTGGCAGTTTATGGCTGCCATCAGGTTCAGGCTCAAGGTGGAGTAATCACCCACAATGCTGCACTCATAAACCGCCGGATCTGCGGGATTTGAGCTAAATACCGGAGACAAACTTATGGATTCCCCACCCTTGCCTGTAAGAATAAGTCTCCCCAAATGCGGCAAGTAGTTGCTTTGTCCCACGATAGTAATTTCATCTGATTCCAGGCTGACGCTCACTCCATTTTGGGATGCTGCCTTCACCTTGATATTCCCACTGCTGAGCGGGACTAACTCATTACCGCTAAAGTATGCCGTGCCGGTTACCGGTATTACAGACCAGTAAAGCGTCTGCACTGTGGCAATTGTATCACCATTAACATCACTGGGTTTGGGGCTGCCACTATCGTCACCATTGATGGTGCAGGAATAGAAGTTACCCGAACTTGTGATAGTTGAAAGGCTGGCGATGGGGCAATAAAGCCTTCTGCGAAGCCGGAGAGTGTAGGTCTTTTCAAATCCGCTGTTATCGGGGTTCACCACAATGGTAAGCACGTTATTCTGGCTATCCGCGTTGGGGTTGCCATTGGCATCGCGTCCCTCGCTACTTTGAGCTACATTCAGATAAACAGTGTGGCTTCCGGTGACCATGCTTTGCGTGAAAATGGTTGAGTCGGGGCTGCATGATACACTCCTAAAAGTTGGTACTGCCCTTCACTTGGAAAAGTGATGCTGATCGCCTCTACTTCATGCCGGATAGCATAGTTGTAGGTATCAGTATTATTATCATATGTGAACTGGCTATGGTTGTTGGTGCTGCTGAAGATAATATTATCTGGGTCTGCACCAAAATCCAGAATTCCGATTATCCCCAGGCTGGCCATACCTTTGACGTTGACAGCAGAAAGAGCTGATTCGGAATTGCCTTCATTGTTAAAGGCTACTACTCGAGCGGTGTAGGTGGCATTTTTTTCCCAAAGTTTGAAGTGCAGAATTCAGATCGTAAAAGCGGTGCTGCATCGCTGATCATAACTGTATGTTCTTTTGTCCCATTTTTATAAATCCAGAGTTCAAATTTATTCGGATCGCTGGTGGATTCCCAAGACAATACGTCTGTCACATAGTTCCAGCTAACGATTAGCTCGAGGAGTCTCAGGGGCGACAGATCATAGCGAGGGGTGTGAACCCCTCGTTATGCGTTGCGTATTAAGCGTTTAGCCCCGGAGGGGCGACACATTGGATTATCCCGGTTTGGTTCCGGGAAATTGCGGATGGCAGGGTTATTTGTGTCGCCCATAAAGGGCTTATCGGATGGGTGCGTCTCGTCACGAGGGGTTCCGCTTCGCTCCACACCCTCGCTAATTTATGTTACCCTCCAGGCTATTTGATTGCCGCAGGCACGGTATCTCAGATGGCATACTTAGAAGGCAGGCTCACTGCTTGAAGTCGTAAGCGCTTTGAAATCCTCTGCTTCGTTGCGGAAATGGGAGACAGTGTAGCGTAGCTTTGGCTTTGCTGAGATAGAGATGGCGCTTACAACTCCAAGTGGGGCTGTTCGTAGCTTACACCTCACCCCTCACCAACCCCTAACCCCTAACCCCTAACTACTAACCACCAAGCACTAAGCACTAAGCACTAAGCACTAATCATTAGCCCCTCAGCCAAAACTGCTTAACTTATCCCCAGCAAGCGGATGATCCGCAGGGAGGAAACATGAGTTTTCGTGCGCACAAGACCAAGATCGTGGCCACCATCGGCCCTGCCACCGACACTGTGGAAGTGATGTGTCGGATGATTGAAGCCGGGCTCAGTATTGCCCGTCTGAACTTTTCTCATGGCGATTTTGCCACCCATGCCGAGGTCGTGAAAAAGCTCCGTTTAGCCGAAAAAGAGACGGGAAAAGCGATCACCATCATGGCTGATCTGCCGGGCCCAAAAATCCGCATTGGCAAGCTCAAGCAGGAGTCTTTTATCCTGCATCCTGATGACACCATCGTCCTTAGTTCAGAGCAGTTTATCGGCGATTGGTCGCAGGTGTCGGTCACTCTTCCGGAGCTTCCCCGAGCAGTAAAACCAGGAGACATCCTCTTTCTCAATGATGGCTTGATCCAGCTCCGAGTGCTTGCCTCCGATGGCATCCGCATCAGCTGTAAGATCATCGTGGGTGGTGAAATACGCTCGAACAAAGGCATCAATCTGCCCGATATCGATCTGGGCATCAGTGCCTTCACTCCGCGTGATGCGGAGTGCTTGAAAGCCGCCTTGGAAACGGGGTGGACGCCATCAGTCAGTCCTTTGTTAATAGTGCCGCGGACGTTGCTGCTGTGCGCAAAGCAGCCCATGACCTGGGCTATGATCCCTTCATCATCGCCAAAATGGAACGCAGTGACGCTCTGGGCCGCATCGATGAGATCCTGGAGGCTGCTGATGGCATCATGATCGCGCGTGGTGATCTGGGTGTGGAAATCCCCATCGAGCGCCTGGCCATCGTGCAGAAACAGCTGATCCGCAAGGCCAATGTCGCCGGCAAGCCGGTGATCACTGCCACGCAGATGCTGGAATCCATGGTGCGCAATCCGCGTCCTACCAGGGCTGAAGCTACTGATGTGGCCAATGCCGTGTTTGACGGCACGGATTGCATCATGCTCTCCGAAGAATCGGCCATCGGCAAATACCCCATTGAGGCGATCCAAACTCTGGCCCGGATCGCGGCCTTCACCGAGCAAAACCGGGGTATCATCGATGGCGATCCCAAGGTGCGGGATTTCCTCCGCAAGGACTATCCGCATATCACGGACGTGATCGCTGAAGACGTGTATCACACTGTGAATCACATCAAGCCCGAACTCGTCCTGGCGCACACCGTTTCCGGACACACCGCCCGTTTGATCTCGCGGTTCAAATTACCCACATGGATCCTGGCGGTGAGCACGGATGCCGGAGTCTGCAAAGGCCTGCGCTTCTCTTATGGCGTAAAACCCTTGCTGGTAGATTCTTGTCCGGAAGATTGGAAAGACCTCTTGCGGGATCAGATCGCCTGCCATGAGATCAAATCCGGAACGGCCATCCTGGTGGAAGTGCCCTCGGATGAAAACCCGAAAGTGAACCATCGGATCGAGATTATCCGGGATCTGGCGGAGCTCTGCCCGGTATCGAAGCAAGGATAATACAGGGTTTCCCGCAGATTTACGCGGATAAAAGCGCAGATGAACGCAGATTTGCCTCCCTGGGAGTCGTAAGCGCTATCCCAATTCATTGAAGCCAAACCAATAACGTTCATCTTCCATTCCTTTTTCGGAGCCGATGATTGTGTGCGCTTTCGACTTCCAGCAGCGGGTAAGCGAGAAACAACGGTAGCACAGGTTTTTCCCGCAGATTTTCGCAGATAAAAGGCGCAGATGCACACAGATGTTATATAAGCACGCAGATCACGCGGATCACGCGGATTTTTAAGTTTTAGGGTTTTAGGGTTTTAGGGTTTTAGGGTTTCAGGGTTCTAAGGTGTCGGCAGTGTGCAGAATAATTCTCAATTATCAATTATCAATTCTCAATTATCAATTACCCTCATTTCCTCAGGTGTTTCAGCATGATCTTCAGCAGTTGCCGGTGCGACACCGGTTTCGAGATATAGCCATCAAAACCGATGCTGAGGAATCTTTCCCGGTCACCGGTCATGGCATAGGCGGTAAGGGCGATCACCGGCAATTTCTTGAGTTTGGGTATCTTGCGAATATCCATCAGCAGGTCGATGCCGGAATAGTTATCCTTGAGGTTGATATCGAGCAGCAGGAGGTCATAATTCCTTTCTTGCAGGAATGTCAAGCCTTGCCGGCCATTTTGCGCGGTATCCAGTGTCAGGTTTTGGGGCATCTGTTTTGCCGTGAGAAAGCGCCCCAGTTCATCGTCATCGATCAGCAGTATTCTTGCGTTTGGCAGATGTCGAAATTCTTTTTGCGCGTGGATATCCTCTGCGGTTGAGGTTTCACCATTATCCGCTGAGAGTTGAGGCAGGATCAGGCTGAAGGTGCTGCCCACTTCCGGTTTGCTTTTCACCTTGATCTCCCCCTCCAGGATTGATGCATATTTTTGGCACAGAGTGAGCCCCAGTCCGGTTCCTTCGTGGTTTCTGGACAATCCCTCGCTGGCCTGGCGGAAGGCCTGGAAGATTATCTTGACGCGGTCTTCGGGGATGCCGATGCCGGTATCCGAGATTTGGATTTCGATGCAGGATCTATTGTTGTGGCTGATCTGATCTGTAGTGATCGTGATCCCGCCCTCAAAGGTATATTTGATGGCGTTATAGACCAATTCATCCATGATGCGGTTGAAGATATCAGGATCAGAGGACAGCATCAGGGGATTGATCCTGGGCACATAGTTCAGGGATATTCCTTTTGACTCCGCGAGAGGCAGATAGAGCTTCAGTGTATGCTGCAACTTGCGGCACAGGTCAAAGCTCTGCAGCCGGATGTCCAGTTTACTTGCTTCGATGCGGGAGATATCCAGGATCATATCCAGGGTGCGCAAG
The DNA here is from genome assembly GCA_021206555.1 of Candidatus Cloacimonadota bacterium. GTDB lineage: Bacteria > Cloacimonadota > Cloacimonadia > Cloacimonadales > Cloacimonadaceae > UBA5456. Next base: position 5,585 of record JAJOKA010000063.1, read on the forward strand.
AGGCGCTTTCCGGAAGAAAAGATCATCGTGGCCATCTCTTTGTTATCGATGGTTTTAGCGCTGTTGGTGAGCAGCTCTGAAAAGCCCAGAATGCCGTTCAGCGGAGTGCGCAGTTCGTGGCTCATATTGGCCAGAAAGCTGGATTTGATGCGGTCGCTTTCCAGGGCTTTGTCCTTGGCCGCGATGAGCTCCAGATTCTTCAGCTTGCGCAGCCTGAGGTTGGCCAGCATCTCGGCAAAGACTTGCAAGAGATGCAGATCGATCTCAGAATAGTGGTAAACATCCCGCAGCATGTCAAATCCGATGAAGCCGAAGCATTCATTCCCGTTGAGTAAGGGAAGAGATATCAGGCTTTTCACTCCGGATTGCTCCAGAATGGCTTTGGTAGAGCCTGCTTCCAGCTCTGAAACATTGGGAACGTGGAACATCTTTCCCCCGGCAAATGCTGCCCGCCAGTCCGGCAAAAGCTCTGCGTCAGTATGTTTGACAAAGACTGTGGAAAAGCCTTCTCTGCACCATTCATACTGGTTTGAACACATGCCAGTTTCCGGGTGATAGTCAAAGATATAAGCCCGGTCGGCACTCCAGAATTCAGCAACTTTGACCAGGGAATCGTAGATATTGGGATCGCTGAGTTCCGCTACAGGTTTCAGAAATTCAGCAGAGATCTCCATGATCAGGTTGCGGAAGGCGGATTCCCGCTGCAAGGCTTGTTGCATCGCGATTTGCTCGGTGACATCCCGCCCGGAGCCCACGACTCCGATCAGATTTCCCGCTTCATCGATGATCGGAGCTTTGCGCACGTCAAATACAGTGTATTGCCCCCGGATATTGCCGGATTCTTCAAAGCTCATGCTACGCATGGCCTCCAGAGTGATGCTGTCCGAATCCCGGCATACTTCGCCAAAGGTATGCCAGGTGGGATCATCAGGCTTTTGCGTGCGCTGGCGTTCAGCAAAGAACATATCGGTCTTGCCCAGGGGTTCATCGATCGATTCTGCCCCGAGCAGTTTGTCGCAGATGGCCTTGTTGGCAAAGATATACTTCCGTTCCAGGTCTTTAGCCCAGAGCATATCCGGCATGGTATCCGCCATCAATCTCACCAGGGAATACAGCTCGCGATATTTCTGCTCGCTTTGCTGGATCTCGGTTTGGATATGCAGCAATTCGTTCATCCTTTGCTTGCGGTTCGTAATGTCGTGGCAGATGCCAAAAAACCCCGTCACCTTGCCGCTGTCATCCCGGGTTGCGTTGTAACTGACCTGACTCCAATATGTTGAGCCATTCGCGCGGTAGCTTTGCAGCTCGACCAGGCTGCTATTTATCTCTTCCGGAAGCTCTCCCAGAGTGGCGGATTCAACGATATCTTGGATTTTATGAATGTATTCCGGTGGAAAACGCTGCTCAAGAGTGGTTTTTAGATACTCATCGGCACTAAAACCAGTCTGCCCCTGCACATTGGGACTTACATAAGTGAGGGAAAAATCCATATTGCAAATCCAAAAAAAAGTCCTTGGAACATTAGGAAAACAGGCCGAATACTGTGGCTTCGTCAAGTTTCGCCGGGCTCGAACATTTGATTTGGGCAGCTTTCTCTTTCTCGTCCATATCGCAATCCGCTAGTTTTTTTTACTCTAATGACAGAATGACACAGATGGATAAAGCTGTCAATGAAAATTGTTGAATGCTGCGCTGTTGAATGGCCTGCGGTCTGTTGAACGCTGCGCTGTTGAAGGGGGCACGCGGATTTCGCGGATCACGCGTATTCTTGTTTTCCCGCAGATTTACGCAGATAAAAAGCGCAGATTCCCGCTAATTCAGGTGGCAGGTTTCAGGTTTCAGGTTACCTCACTGCCACCTGCAACCTGCAACCTGCCACCTAGAACACCTCATATTTTCCTCATCTCATAAGAGCATTATAAGCTAAGCACTTAGCAAAGCGGAGGCGAAGGCAAGTGAAAAATAGTTTTGGGGATTTGTCCAGTGATTGTCCAGCTAAG
>JAJOKA010000090.1 GCA_021206555.1 Candidatus Cloacimonadota bacterium
ACCAGCCCCAGGGAGTGACCAAACTCATGGAAGAGCACGGAGTTCAAAGCGCCATAGCCGGAGTGAACGCTATAGCCATCTTCCTGACTGATCGAGAAATCCTGTGAAATCGTAGCCGGCACATTGCAAGCGGTGAAAATCTCAGTAGCTCCATTATCCACTACCACTTGCTTCCCCTCCCCCACACGAATGAAGAAAGATGGCAAATCTGATGGACTGTCGCCAAAGACATCATGCTGCCAATCAGAACCGGCATGGATGATCATATAATGACCATAGCTGCCAAAGTGCAGATCGGGATCATCGGCATCAGCCGTCTCAAAGGCATCCTTGAAATACTCTTCCATCTTCTGCACAAACTGGCCTGATGGAATGCCAGGAGGGTTATAGTAGCCCATGCTATGTGGCAAAGTATAGGCAGGTTTATCTTTGGGCCAGACGTCGTAGTCAAGGTCATAAGCTCCGGCCGAAACCGCCAGATAGTAATATCTCATTGCCTCAAGATTGGCTTCAAAATATTGCCGATTGTGCGGGGGCGCGCCAACACTATAGATGTAGTTCGGATCAGGCTCAAGCTGAAACTTGCCGTTTCCGGTAGTATTGGGATCATCCACCACTTCTTCCTGAAAATCCACCAGGATCACCAAAAGGCGATCATAGCCCCAGCCTTGCTTGCTTTGCCTGCTAGCAGTCTGAGGCTGGATCAGCTGATCTGTATAGGGATGGATTTTTGCTTTGGTAGCAGCAGAATAGGGCTTTAGATGCATTTTTTTGGGCAAAGAGGGGGCTTGCCACGAGGGTCAGGATCAGACAGATGAAGAGTGAAATCATCTTCAGTTCACTGCCCTTATGCCAGCGCAGATCAGGATTGATTTTCATGTTTACTCTTCGACAGAAGCAGATCTCTGGGGATCTACCTCTGTCAAGCTCTCATCAGCTTCTAAAACTCGAAGCCGAGTGAGAATACTTTATTAAAATCGGTCAATTCACCAGCCGGCACCATCGAGAAGTCCGCAGAAAGCTTGTAGCGGTTATCGAACATATACTGGATGCCCACGCCAAAGCTGGGACCGGTTATCTTCCCTGCGGTATCGGCAAAGTATCCGCCACGTAAAGCTATCAGTTCCAGATAGGTATATTCCGCGCCAACGCCATAGATGGTCTCATCCATGTGTTCCCATCCTGTGATGAAGCGTTTGAACAAGGGATCTTCATTGGCCAGCATCTTTGAGGCTTCTGCAGACAGGATCAGGCTGTTCAAAGGATTCTTAAAAGCTGTGTAAGCAGCACCCATACGCACTGTCATGGGTGACGGATCGGCCTGTTCCTGATCCACGAATGTTACATCGGGACCCATATTCTGGATCACAAAAGCCAAGTCCAGGCCTTCTACTTCGGCCACGTTCAGGTATTTCGCGCCCACGTCAAAGCCAAAGCTGAATGCCTTGCCTTCGGTATCGGTAAGCCCCGTAGGAGGCGCAAGATAGCTGTAGATCAATTTGAAATTCGCGCCTACTCCGAGCTTTCCGGGAATCACTTGATCTGAATATCCGATCGCTCCGGCAATGTCAAAGGAATGGAAACTGCCCAGGGACAGTCCGCTGGAATCAGTCTGTTCCTGAGTTCCGGCATCCAAAAGCACGATGTGCGCGTTGAGGTTGCCAATGCCCTCAAAGTATTGATTCCAACCCAGATATTCATAAAACATATCGTTCAAGCCCGAGCCCTGAAGCCAGGGAATATGGTTGGCAGCTAACTGGCCTTTACGGTTAAAAGCAGTAGCACCGGGATTCCACCACATAGCAAAAGCATCGTCTGCCACTGCACTATAAGCACGACCCATGCCATTGGCACGGCCACCGGGTTCAAAAGTAAGGAAGAGCAAAGAGCCTTGAGATATTGCTGCAAGAGGAGCAATTCCCATCAGGATCAGGCACAGGCTAATAGTAAGATGTCTGAGCGACATTTATACCTCCACGGGTTCTGGATTATCTTTAAAAGATGTTTCAGGGTACTTAAGACATCCCTGAGTTCGCAGGTGATTTTTCACGCTCTGCCGGCACTTTGAGAAAAAACAAACAGAGAGCTCATCTCCCTCTTTAATCATAGAATACTGCGTTGTAGCAATCTTGCCAAGTTGCTCCTTAATATGGGTGGTGCCGAAGGCGGAATCGAACCGGCATGGGCGCAAGGCCCGGTGGATTTTGAGTCCACTGCGTCTACCAATTTCACCACTTCGGCACGCATAAGTTTCACACTTAAAAAAGCCCTTTCTTTGTCAAGAAAAAAGCTCTACTTCTTCTCTGCTTCAATGTACTCAGCAAACTTCTTTGCCGCTCTGTCAACTGCTTCACGTGGGCTGATCCGGGAGCGCTCAATGCCATCCATCGCCTCTTCTAAGAAGCCTTTAAGGGCAGGACGCGCCTTAAAACCATGCTGCCGATTGAGGCTCATAAACAGCAGTTTCCAGCTGCTCATAAAATTCCCTGATAGATCGGATATTTTGCCAAAAAATTCTGGATCACATCGCTCTGCATAGCGCTTCTGCGCACCGGCATATAGTTGGTTTTCACGCTCCAATAGGCGGTTTGTTCTGCAGCCGTGAACCATTTGATAAACTCCCAGGCCGCGCGTTCGCGTTTGCGATCTCCGCTTTTAAACACCACGATATTGGCTCCCGATACCGCGCTCTGATTGGTCTTATGAGTTGGCAATGGGGCAAAGCCGATATTGAAGTTGATCGGTTCCTGCCGCATGTGGGTAATGGACACGCTGGAGCCTTCATACATGGCGACGATCCCGGCCATAAAGTCGTTCTGACCCTCATAACCGCGCACCAGATAAGCGCTCTTGTCCTTGTAAAGCATATCCACCAAGAACTGCAGGGCTTCCACCCCGGCATCACTATTGAGGATAGGATTGCCATTATCATCGATAATCCTGCCTCCGGCTTGATGCAGAAGATTGATGAACTGCCATTCATTAATGTTCAGATTCGTGCCCCAACGGTCGATCTTGCCGTCACCGTTCGTATCGCGAGTTAGGATTCTATTGTAATGCCTGAATTCATCCCAGGTGGTGGGGAAATAATTGGGATCAAGTCCATTGCGATAGAACTCGTCCTTGTTGTAAAAGTAAGCACGCACGCTCTTGTTGAAGGGGAAAGAATACATGGTGCCGTCAAAAGTATTGGACTCTCTGAACACGGGATAGATATCTTCCAGGTCTTCCACCGTGAAATTGGGATCCTCGTTAAACAGGGAATCCAGCGCGCACAACACTCCGGCTTCGATGTATTTGGCGGTCCAGCTTTCAAAAACCTGAGCTATGTCAGGCTGCTTTTTGGCCTGGATCGATGCCATCAGTTTCTGAGACAGAGCGGTATAGCTGCTGATCGGGATCGTCACTACTTCGATGTCATCGTGAGTTTTGTTAAACTCCGCGATCATTTCGTTCAGTGTGTCACCCAGTGGTCCGCTCAGTCCGTGCCAAAAGGTCACCTTTGTTTTTTCTGGATGTTGTCGTTTTTCCACAAGCCCCTAATAATAGGCTTATCAACATCAGTGCGAGTACAAAACGTCGCATACTTTCTCCCGTTGCAATTTGGAATTATGCCATAAAACACAGCGTTTTACATGGTATAAGCAAGATATTCTATTATCCACAAGCAGTCAATCTATTTCTTTGGGATGGACCATGCTGCACGCCTTCCACCCTTGGACTTCGTAGCGAAGCGAAGGAGTTCAAGCAGCGGGCATGCAGATCACCCTTGGACTTCTATCCGAAGGATTGGAGTTCAAGCAGCGGGTACGCTTATGTGGAAACGTCATCTTGACGTTTGAAAGTAGCCGCGTCTTCCAGACGCTTGTATGCTTCAGGATGAAGCATCTACAATCCTTGAAGTCCATGCCCCATATAGAGCGAAGGCAGGAATGAGTATAAGGTAAATTCATAACTCGATGGCATGCATATGCTTATCAAGCGGCATGAACTCCAATCTGGACAAAAAAAACAGTGGGAGGCACCGGGCGATGTCTCCCACGACTCGGAGGGCATTCTATGTAGGGTCTGTAGGCTAAGTACATGATAACCGGTTTTGAGGATATGGCAAATGGAAAATCAGCTCAAAAATCAAAAATAATCCACTATTTGGTAACGCCCTGTCTCTCAGCTCTTCACCCAGTGGCCACTTGTCCCTTGCGCGGCTCCTAACAGTCTCCTGAGGAGTACCTGAGCGTGGCTCAGGAACTCTTCGGGAGGCCGATGGGAGCTTCTCAAGCTATAAGAGGGCTCATAAGCCCCAAGACACTTTGCTTCCCGTTTACTCTTTGGTAAGCTCATATTGCCCTCGAAGCATGAGGTGAACATGAGATAAAGCAGGAATAATGGCAAGCGCTGAGCTTGGGCTTGACATCCATTGCACGATGAGAAACACTGCGACACATAGAAATCTAAGGTTTTGATATGCATAGAAAAGATCTGCTCATCATCATAGCCAGTGTTCTGGTTGCCCTCATCAGTATAGCCTTGCTGTACCGCGGCATATCCGCGCCTGAATACACTATCAGCACTGAAGCATTGAGTTTCGCGGATGATCCACAGCAGATCAATCTGGCAGAGAAAACTGAGCTTCAGCACAATTCCGGCAAGCATGACTACATCTTGAGTCTGCTGGCTGAATACTCCATTACTGCCTATCTGGTGAGCAAAAAGACCCTACCGCAGAGGATCCCTAAGCGATCTCTCGCCTTGGGATTATGCGCTGATTTGGGGTGAGGTGCCCCATCAACTGGAGTATATTAAGTTCGATCAAATAGTGCGTTTCTGTCTCTTTAGCTACAAACACGGCTCCCCCGTCGATCCCGCCTACATCGGCAGGCATCTCTCAAACAATCATCTGATTCCGGCAAATGCCAATATCCGCAAGGCCTTGGCCCGCGCCAAACGAGGTGACATCGTTCGCTTGAAGGGATATCTGGTGAATGTGCGAACGAAGTCCGGGAGCAAGGAAGCTGTGGTCTGGAAAAGTAGCATGAGCAGGGATGACACCGGAAACGGAGCATGTGAAGTGCTTTATGTAGAGCAGCTGAGGATCGGGAACAGGCTTTATCAGTAGAGCTTCCTCGTAGGCAGAGATAAACACCTTTTGAAAAGTACTATTTGAGTATCGCGTCATAGAGCAGCCGATAGAGCATGCCCTCGTTGATGGCCTTTACCGCGTCCTGTTCCACAGCACGCTCGGCATTGGCCCGGCTATTGCCGCCACTCTTCAGATTCAGACGCTCCAGATAGTTGACGGTGGCGCCATTCACCGGGTTTTTGAGGGTCAGATGAATATCTCCGAAGGCAGTATAATAGTTCATATTGGGCAGGTGATCGCCTCTCTTGGCAAAGATGCGCACTTCCAGCAAATATTGAGCATCCTCCAGCTTGTTTGCCAGATCCAGTTGCATGGTGCCAATTGATTGGCCAGAGCATCTCGCAGGCCGCTTTGGTAGCTGCCGATGTAGCTGTAATCCAGATAGATCTGCGGTTTCTTTACATCCAGAACCAGGTAAGCAGGACTGAAAGAGATGCCTTGCCAGATCTTCTCCACAGCCGGCTTCTTGATGCTTTTAGCGAAGGCTGATTGATCCAGTTCAGCTTTGACGCGTTTGCGGGCTTTGGGTGCTGTTCAGGCGATTGATCTGCAGCTCAAAAACGCCCATAGCATCGGTCATGGATGTGGGTTTAAGCTCACCATCGGCAATCTCGAAGGCAAACTTGAGGGGGATATTGCGCGCGTTCTTTTCATTAAACAGCACCTGACCGCTGGCAGTCTGCGCAATACCGAGTCTGGCCATGGCGGGCATCCGGGACGGTGTGAAGCGAATATCCATGGCCGCAGGAATGCTCCGCAAAGTGGAGAGCACTTCATTGTACACATTGATGCTTTCGGCCCCATTGGGATAGGAAAGATCCATATCCAGATAGTCAACCAGATTATCCAAACGCTTGCAACAGCAGCGGGATGGCTGTGGCGGGATCACTAGCTGCACCATGGTAGCGGTTCAGCAAATCCACAGACGAAGCTAAGGCGCGATCCCGCAGCAATCTGCGTTGAGCTTCGTATTCGGCTTTGTTCAATCGGTACCAGGCATAGTACATTTTGTCCGTCTCAAAGCTATCCCGCAGTTGCAGATCCCTGATGCTGGCCGAAGATGTGGCCTGTAAAGTGGAGAGATATTCCGAGCTGGCGATGCCCCAGGCTTCCCGTTCCGATACACTGATGCTGGCGTCGATCTGAGTGCTGATCTGCATGGCGATATCGCGCAGGGCTTTGTCGCGCGCAAGCTCTTGATAGTTTGGCCTGGCTTTGCTCTCGCTTACCACCGCGCTGTAAAACATGGGGTCGGATGGATGTTGCATGGCCCAGGTTGGCACTTGCCGGTTTGTGCTGCAAGCGCAAAGGAGTAACAAAATCAGAACTGAAATACTGAGCTTCATTGGAGATAGCGGGAAAAATGGCTGACGATGCTGTGGCTGAGTTCGGACAAAGCAGTGTTGATCATGTCCTTCTCACTGGGCGGCCAGGGCTCGGCTTTGGCGATCAGAGCCTTCTGCTGAGGGCTCAGAGCTCGACGATCGCCACTGATGAATCTGCCCCACTCATCTTCGAAAGTGCGTGACGCGGTAAAGCTCTGTTGGGTGTTGATCTTGCCGGTGGATACTTCCACTACGGAGTATGAGGCCAGGATCTGCACAGAGGCACGTTTGGTGTATTTGCGATAGTAGCATTCCACTTCCAGCTCATCATCCTCTTCGCCATCTTCACGTTCGATGGTGATGTTGTTCTTTTCCAGGAGATCCACCGTCACCGTTCTGGGCGCGCTATAGTCAATCTGCAGGATTCTGCCGCTGAGGATTTCATGCGCTCCCAAAAGCACACCGATCCTGGCAGCACTGGCTTCATCGATCAAACCGGAACTGCTGAGTTGCTGCTCCTGGATCACCTTATCGATCTGATCTCTGGTTATGAGCTCGATAAATTCCATTCTGGCTTTATCTTGCATGATGTGGCTAACGATCTGATCGGCCAGGATATCGGTGATAGCGCCATAACGACTGCGGGATCCGCTTTTGTCTTCAAAAGGCAGGATGGCCAGGAGCCGCACGGCCTTTTGACGGGCTTCTTCATAGCGCAATGAACTATCTTTGTAATCAGGGACGTAGTGCATAGCGCTCTTGAAATGTCCTGCTGCTTTCTTTTGCGTGGCCGCGTCGCTGCCCATGCGGCTATAGTGAAGACCCTGACTATAGTAGTATTCCGCAGAGTTCTGTTTGGCTTCGGTGATTTCTCTGGAGTAATCCGAAACGTCAAACTGATGCGCTCCCCGGTCTCAGAATCGATGATGGCGGGCAGGTTTCTCACAGCGTTGCTCAGTGTCTGAAGTGCTTCATAGGAGTTCAGGATTTGGGGCCAGAGCTCAGGATTCTCCGCGTTCTTGAGCTGCATGATCATCTCGCGATGTTCCTGTAATGCCCTGGGATAGGCCACTTTTAGCGTTTGTTGGGCTTTGGTGTATGATGGCTTCAGG
>JAJOKA010000208.1 GCA_021206555.1 Candidatus Cloacimonadota bacterium
AGCCGGAAACAAGGCCAAAGCCATTCAGGATGCCATTTTATGCCTGTTTGAAGCTTATCTTAAACTCAAACCCACGATCCTGATCGTGGAAGACATCCAATGGCTGGATTCCGAATCCAGCAAAATCCTGCAAAGCCTGGCCACCAAACTAAGAATTGTCTGCAGTTCACGCTACCATGATGATGGTTCAATTCACCGTCTGGATTCCGATGCGAGGGCGGCTGTCATTCAGCTTGAGCCTTGGACGGCAAAACAGATCAAACCCTTTGCTGCCATGCTTTTGCAGAGAGAGGTGTCCGAATCCCTGGCCGTGTTTCTGGAGCAGAAATGCCTGGGCAATCTGCTCTGCATCGAGCAGCTTTGCGACAATCTGCTGGCCAATGATCTGTTGGAAGAGATCGATGGTCTCCTTCATATCAAGGACACTGCAACCCAGCTCTCCACGGGTATCAATGCCCTCCTAATGGCCAGGATCGACCGTCTGGATAGGAGCATGAAGGACGCCATTCATGCTGCCAGCGTGCTGGGCAACGAATTTACCGGAGAAGTTTTGCATGAATTGCTCTTGCGCTCCCAAGCCTTCAGCGAAGAGCTCTCAGACCCTCGGGAACTGCTGGAAAATGGACGCAAAATCCGTCTCTGGAACATGCTCAATGAAGTGAGCTACAGCTTTAGCCATGGCCTTTTGCGCGATACGGCCTACGATATGCAACTGGGTAAGGAGCTCAAAAAGCTGCACCGTCTGGCCGCTGAGATCATGGTGGATTATTGGCGGGAAGACAAGAGCAAATACTCCGAAATCGCTGCTCACTTCCTCAAAGCAGAGCTGTATCAGGAAGCCACAGAGTATTACCGCTTGGCCGGGGAGTGGGCAAAGGATCTGTATCTGGAACATGAAGCCTTGAATATGTACAATCTGGCCCTGGAAATCATTCGCGATAAACTGCAAAAGGCCGATAAGAGCGAAGCGACTCTTCTGATGGCCATCGGGGTTCTTTACTACATTTTTGGCAAATATGATCTTGCCCTGGGTTTCCTCCGTCAATCCGAAAAACTCTATCTGAAAACCTCAGGCCCGGATTCCTTGTCCATTTCCTCCTGCTATGGCAACCTTGGAACCGTGATGCTTCTGCTCGCCCAGTACGATGATGCCTTGCGGATGCTCAATAAAGGTTTGGCCATCATGCTCGCCCAGGATAATCCTCCGCTCAATTACATCGCCACAGCCTACTCCAACATAGCCCAGGTTCATAGCGCTAAACTTGAACTTGAGCTGGCCGAACAAAACTATCTGAAGGGATTTGCCATCGAAGAGCAACTTTATGGTCCGGAGCATCCGATAGTAGGCAGATCACTATCCAATCTCGCTGATCATTATTGCAATCAAGAGCAACCAGCCAAGCCAGGGAATTGATCGATCGCGCTCTCAGTATTTTCGGAACTATACCGAACACTTATTACCAGGAGAGAACTAATGCTCTGAATAATGCCGGCAGGATCTACGGTGAATTGGGCTTACCCGAGCAATCACTGGCCTTTTATGAGGAGTCAATCCGCGTGGGCAAAGAAGGTTTGGGCCCCAGGCATCCGGATACGGTGGTCTCGATGTTCAATATCGCCCAACGCTATCTTGGCCTTGGCGACTATCATAGAGCTCTGGAAATGTATAAAGAAGTAGAAGATGTGTGGCTGGAAACCCTGGGTGAAAAGCACCCCTGGCTGGCGATGTGCCGCAATAGCATCGGTAAAGCAAATCTGTATCTGGGAAACTATCAAACCGGCTATGACCTGTGCAGCAAAGCCCTGCAGACCCTTCAGGAAAGCCAGGGAACGGAACATCCCTGGTGTGAAATCATTGCCGAAAACATCGCCTATGCTAAAGAGAAGCTGGAAATGGAGTGAGGTTGCAAGTTTTAGGGTTTTGAAGTGTCGGCAGTCGTGTAGATTCAGGTTTCCCGCAGATTGGCGCGGATAAAAGGCGCAGATGCACGCGGATTTGCCTCCCTGGGAGTCGTAAGCGCTATCCCCATTTCGTGAAGCCAAACCAATCACAATCATCTCCCAGTCCTGTATCGGAGACGATGATTACGAGCGCTTTCGACTTCCAGCAGCGGGTAAGCGAGTAAAATTTGATGGCACGCAGATCACGCGGATTGAACGGATGTTTTGTTGGAACTCTGATCCCCATGATCTCCATGATTCGCATGATCTTTAGAAGTTTTGAGGTTTTG
>JAJOKA010000032.1 GCA_021206555.1 Candidatus Cloacimonadota bacterium
CCTGCATTTCAGCAATTTTACTGTTCATCTCGGTGATCTTGAGGCTGTTGTCGATCATCTTGAGTTCGACTTCTTTGAGTTGATCAAACCTGGTTTGAGTCTCGTGGGGGATGGAAATTACGCCATATTGAGCCCGATGAGCTTCATACTGACGGGTGATATCTTCAATCGCGATAAGCCGAATCCGTTGTTGTTCCAAGTAATAGTTATAGATCTTGAGTGTGGCAGAATTCTGCAGTTTGTTGTTGTTGAAGATAAAGGATTCCGCTGTAGCATTAGCGATGGTGGCAGCCATATCGGCATCATCCCAGGATGCGGAAAAGCGCAAAACATTCGATCTGTTGCCTCTCTGAACCTCGATGTTACGAAAGAGTGATTCGGGACTGAGGTTAAGTTCCAATTTTTCGATCACATCTAAGAGAACATCCCTGGTACGCACAGTCTCAAGAATCGTATTGATATCAAAAGTCTGATACAGATAGGGCATTTCCACAGGTGTGGACATGTTTTTGGGCGCACGAATCACATAGCAATTTGCCTTCCAGGTGGGTGTGATCCTGAAAGTTGCCCATATCGCGGCTGCTATCATGGCGATAATGGTAATGACTACTAAGGGTTTCAGTCTCTTGATCAGGACTTTGGCAAGGATGTGCACATCAAAAACTAGAAATGGAATGCTGTGCTTTTCCTCAGGAAGATTGTTCTCACTTTGCAAGTTCAGACTCCATGGTTTTTCTGATATCAGTAATGGATTGGATGTCGGGTGGAATGCTCTGATTAGAAAGCATGATTGAATATGAATGTGGAGCATCGGGGTGATAACCGTGCATTCCAGGAATTGGTTTCAAGCCCATAAAGCTGGGATTGAGCAAGACGCCTTCATTCATCAGGAAATATAGCTGCCCGAAGCGATCGTGTGGAAACCATACACGCAGTTCCTTCATTTCCTTCTGATCGACAATGCTGCCACATTCCAGTTTACTTAGCAGAGACGTAATATCATCTCGTGCGGCATTATTGAAAAACCAAAAGCGCGCCATAGTGGAATCGTAAAACGCTACATAGTCTTTGCCATATTCCCAGGGCAAGGCATTGATCATGGGCATGAGATCAAAGCTATCGTGCACGGGAGCCATGCCATGATCGGATATCACGTAGAGGCTTACGTCGTCATAGACTTTTTGGGCAAAGTGATACAATTCGCTGATCTGCTTTTGCAGAGATTCCAGCTTGGCTTTTGTGGCTTCAGAGAAGGGGCCATGATTGTGCATAACGCTATCCAGCTTGGGCAGATACACATAGCAGAATTTGATTTTTGCTTCACTGATCACGCGTTTTATTTGCCTTCAGGATCTCATCCTCACTATGCCGCCAATTTGAACAGTAGTAATCTATCCCTTGCTCCACGCACCAATCAAAGATGGTATCTGTCGCCAAAATGCCACCAGGGACGAAGTAATCCCTTTTTTCAAGATAATCAAAGTATGGCAGGTACTTGAAAGGAACGCTGTATAGCTCAAAATAGCCGGTGTAGGAATATAGGATCTTTATGATACGGCTGAAATAGTGACGAACCCTCCAACGATCAAAGATGATGGGAGGCAGCATCGCGATGAAGCGCATCCATTTGAAGGGTGATGCTTGGGATCATAGATGAAAGAAGACCAATGGGTATGCTCATCCGGGTATCTTCCGGTGAGGATCGAAGGATCAGCAGCGGAAGAAAAGCCAAAAGTCGTTTTCAATCTACGGCTATTCGGAGCCAACTCTTGCATGAAGCCATATTTCTGATATATTTCCCAACCCAGGGCATCGATGAATACGTACATTGCCAGCTTTTTCATTAGTTATACCTATGCCAGAGTTCCACATAGCGTTTTTCCAGGCCGAGTCGCTCGCGGCATTCCTGGATGCCCAGCATACTGGCTACCATCTCAGGCGCCATATCCGCTTTGAATAGCAGCCAGGGGAGAGTATAAAACAAGCGATAACGAGGGTATTTGATGTATTCGTTCAGATTCGCCTGCTTCAGCCCGCAATCTCTCATATTGAGGGCAAAGTTCTTGGCGAGAGACATCACGGAGTAGGCCTGATCTTTGTTGCTTGATAGGAGATTCAGGTACGATTTCAGGTCCAGCTTGCTTACTCCGAAATAGGCAGCCCATACTTTGTAATACACTTCTTCAAACATGGTGATAGCCTCTGTAACTCTATCCAAAAGGGTAGCTGAATCTTCATCAGGAATGTGGGGTTGCAATTTGAAGAGCATGGCAGTCTGCATCAGCTGTTTAAGCGCATTATGGCTTGAGTAGGAGCTGATATCCAGCTTGGCGATTCTCTTCATGCGTTCAAATACCGACCAGTGGTACTTGCCTTCACCGATCAGGATAGCCTCGGCCACTGCCTGATAAGCTTTGTGAATATTGCGGTTGATGAAATCGATATGCAGGTGGTAATCTTCCCGCTTCAGATGCTCTTTGGCAAAGTATAAGCCCATACCTCGGTTGAGGAGCAACTTCACCGCTTCACTGATGCTGAGTTCAGTGGCAGCCCGCCGTGGCAGGTTCTGCAAAGCGTGTTTATTGCCCCAGATGACGGTATAGCCATGTTGCAGGTCATACATCATCAGGGTGAGGGGTGCCTGGCTGATCTCCGAGATGGACTTGGGCTCGGCAAAGTCCACATCAATACCGAATTCTTCGCTGAGTTCCTGATGAAGGTTTTTCAAATCACGCGAGATACTGGCTTTCTTCCTCAGGGACAAGGCTTTGGAGATCACGAAGAAATCCAGATCGTTATATAGCTTCTCGCCTTCAGCGCTTTTCAGCACTCCGCCTTCTTTGCGTCCGTAGCCACCACCCAAGACCAACGCTATGAGGTCATTGCGGGAAAACAGAGTGTCAAATCGGGCCGCGATATAAGCCAAGCTTTCCTCTACCTTGGCATTAAAAGCTTCGCTGCCATGGGGAGCATATTTTATCATTTAGTAGCCTCATGGGTCTCTTCTGTAGCATTCAGCCCCCAGATGAGCCGGCGGAAGATCGAGACAAAGAAAATCTTCAGATTGAACAGGGTGGATATCTTATCAATGTATTCCAGCTCATAAAAGCCTTCTACATCCGGGCTCAGAGCATTCACCGTTTCGGATAGAGAAAAGACTCCGGGGTTGTATGCCGGCAAATCGTTGATTAGCTTACGATGCTGAACGGTATTGGAAAAAAGCTTGTTTCCCACAAGATACAGTTTGCCGGTGACGGCGGCGCTGAAGAGAAGGTCAAACTTGTCCAGACTGAGCCGGATCATCAGTCTGCCCCATGCGCTCTCAGCCACCAGGGTAGAATCAGTGAATCTTTTGACCCGCATGTTTCTGTTCATCAGGCGCTCAGTCTTGGTTTTAGGATGCATCAGGCAGTATGGTAAATACAGGATCAGCCAGGGAATCAATTGAATCAGCATCATACTGAGGGCAAAGATTCTCTGCACCACACGGTTCAGATATGATGTGACAATGCCCAGTTCCACCTGAGAAACCAGCACATTATCCGTGATATGGATGGATTCTCCGGAAACTGCGGAGATCAGGTTGCTCTTGTAAACGATCTTTTTATCCAGATCCAGGTCTTTACCGATGTAGGTGTTATCATAAACGATGCTATCGGTGACGCAGGTATTTTCATCGATGATGACGTTGTTGCCGATAATGCTATTGGGCCCGATGAGCGTCTTGCGTTGAAAACGGCAGTTGTTGCCGATCATGATTGGCGCGTGCAATTCGCAGCTATGCGGGTACACGAGATTGAGCCCCAGAAAGGTATCTTTCTCGTTAGTATAGCCGGGCAAGACATAGCTGGAATTATGCTTCACGAGGATATCCATGCTGAGTTTGTAATAATCTACAATGCTCTCTATCTCCCTAATATCCAGGCATTTCTCAGCCGCATTCGCAGGCTTGGCTTTACCCAACCTTTCACCCGCAGGCAGAAATATCATTCGGATTCTTTCGCCACAGCTAAAAGCCTGACTCCAGTCCAGTTTTGTTGTCACTGCATTGCGGTTATTATTGGGCAAAAAAAGAAGCCGTTCCAAATCAGGAGCGGGCTTTCTTTTGCAAAACGAAAAAGTTCTTCAGATACACATTTTTTCAGGTTGTCCTCAGGCCGTGCTAACGCATAAGAAATCCTGGCACCCCATTTAGCACCGTCGCCAATGCTCTTCTCAATAGCCTTGATCGAGCTGTCCGAAACGATGCGGATCTCAGAAATCCCTAATAGTGTTAGTAAATCAAGCACATACTCCAAAAGAGATTTGTTCACGATCTTGAGCAGGAATGGCTCGACATCAGGAAAGTATTCCTTCAGCCATTCGGCTTCACTACTTTTGGCATAGATCAGACAACGCATCGCAACCTCGCTTGCATAAAATCGTGTATCCTATTCTCCCATATCCTCATCAAAACTCATGATCGCTGCGTCCAAATCGTCAAAGATATGGAATATCTTGTGAGCCCGGGTGATGTCAAAAACCATGCGCGGTTTATCCTGCAGATTGGCGATGAATATGTCTCCACCGCCCTGAGAGGCGGATTTTAGACAGGCCACGATGGTTCCCAAGCCTGTGCTGTCCACAAAACTCGCAGCGAGCATATCGAAGACAAAATTGACCGCTTGATCTGCCACGCTGTCATACATGGCTCTGAGTTCCCGGGGGCGTGATAGGCGTCCAATCTTCCGATTACTTCGATGATTCCCACCCTTCTTCTTGTTTGAAATTTAGCTCCATACTATCTCCTTTGGGTATATCCTTCTTTGTCCATGATTCGTTTAATAGGCACCTTTACCGCTGATTACGGCCGGGATGGTCTTGAGCAAGATCAAGAGATCATTCTTGATGCCTGACTGCGGATGTATTCCATATCGAGCTGCACTTGCTGATGAAAGGGGATATCGCTGCGGCCTTTGATCTGCCATAGACAGGTAATCCCGGGTTTCACATGCAGGCGTTTACGGTCTTCCAAAGTGTACTCCATCACTTCTCTGGGCAATGGCGGGCGAGGCCCCACCAAGCTCATGTCGCCTTTGAGCACATTGATCAATTGCGGCAATTCATCGATGCTGAAGCGACGGATAAATCTACCGATCCGGGTAACTCTGGGGTCATTCTTCATTTTGAAGATCACCCCGTCTCCGGATTCGTTTTGCTCCAAAAGCTGGTCTTTCATCTTGTCTGCGTTTACATACATGCTGCGGAACTTGATAAAACCAAAATAAGCCCCATTCAGCCCCACTCTGTGTGCCACATAGAAGATGGGCCCGGGATCTGTGATATAGATCAGGATAGCAGTGATTAGGAACACGGGGGAGAGGAGGATCAAGAGGATCAGTGAACCAAAGATATCCAGAAAAGTTTTGAGGAGCTTGGCAAAGGCTACGGTCCATTCCCAGACCGATACCTTCAGCTGCATATGCAGCTTGCTCCGTTTCTTTCCCATGTGCATCAAGCGCTCGATTTCTTTGGCTCGGCTACTCTTACTATGGCCGATGTAACTGCTCATTATTCCTCGTTTCCTGCTCTACTCAAACTTGCCATAATGGCGGTTGACTTTCCAGCGAAAGACCCTGTATAAAAACACAGGGTTTCCAATAATATATCGTTTCCACATGCGCTTGGGTTCCTGGATCAACCTGAAAACCCATTCAAAACCTATTTGCCGCATCCACATCGGGGCACGGGCAATTCTGCCTGAATAAAAATCAAAGAGGCCGCCCACTCCCATCAACACACTGGCATTGATTCGGGGAGCAAAGCAACGGATGAACTTTTCCTGCAAAGGGGCTCCAAAAGCCACCAGCAGGATGTCCGTGCCTGCCGCGTTGATCTCTTCAATCACACTATCTACCTGGCTATCCCAATCAAAATAACCGTTTCTGGCTCCGCAAATCTTAAGTCCGGGATAGCTCTGAAGCAGCTTATCCTTCATCGTTTCAGCCACTTGATGCGCTGCTCCCAAAAGGTATAGCGAATAGCCTTCAGCTTGTGCCATCTCACACAGATGTGGCAGCATATCCGTGCCATTCACGTTTTTCCTTTAGGGCGGTGCCCAGCATTTTTGCCGGCCAGATTGATCCCGATTCCATCAGGATAGATCATCGTGCTAGCATGTAAAATGCTGTAGTAATCCCTGTCAACAAAAAACTTTGTTCAAGCAGTCTGCGTTCACAAAGAATACTTCACTTTTTGTGCTGATCGTTCACGTTATGCCGTATCTGATCAATGGCTTCAGCCATTGTCACATTCAGCATTTTGATGCCGAACACATTGATGTGATCGCTGTCTGCGCCTGCTTCATGGTGGTAGATGATGGCCGGGATGCTTTGGAGCAGAAGCAATAAATCATTTTTAAGACTCAGATCGTTTAAATAGTCTCGATCGTCTCCATCCTGATTCGCGATGGCGATCTTGCTGCTACGCCGGATAAAATGCAGATTGAAGATCCCCGGTTTATGCCCGGCCAAGTCTGCGGGCATGGGCTTTATAGGATCATAGTCTCGGAAGCTTAGCCCCACCAGCGATATCTTACCTATTCCGGCCAGAGCAAAGAGCAGAGCGTTTCGCACTATCCAATTTGGACTGTCGATCAGATCGATCCGTATCGGGCTGTTGTTAGTACCAAATATCAGCCGCTTTTTTGATGATGGCTTTGTCTTTTGCCTGAGATCGTTTGAGTGCCAACCATAGTGTCACTCCCGGCAAGATCATTGCTCCGATTGCCAGGGTCAGAACTCTTAAAACTATCTCTCGCAGCAGAGTATCGAGAATGGACATTCTTCCGGTGTTTTTGGGATCATCCGTGTCTGATGAATGCAGGAGTTCTCTTAGGTAAGGAATGAAGGATTCATTGAAAGTAGCTGGAGTATATTGCTTGCTCACCAACTCATATCCTGCTTCGCCATACATGTGGGCAGTCTCAGGATCTTCCAGCAGTTTCGTGATGGCCGCAGCCAGTTTTACGCAGTCCCGTTCCGGTACCAATAGACCATTTACCTTGTGTTTCAACCACTGGCTGATCCCTCCGGTGTCAAAAGCGATCACCGGAACTTTGTGGGCAAATGCTTCCAGTCCCACCAAGCCAAAAGGTTCTTGCCATCGGGAAGGTACCACCAGGATATCAGCACTAGCGTAGGCTAAGTCAGGATTCGTCGTGAAGCCGGCAAACTCCACTTTACTCGATATGCCCAAGTCCTTTGCCAATTGTTTCAGATACTCTTCATCATTGCCCCGCCCCAGTATGCGGCATGTGAATTTTGGCTTTACTTGAGCTAAGGCTCGCAGCAAGAGATCTACTCCCTTTCCGCGGATCAGTTGTCCCACATACAATATGCAGGGGACATCTTGTTTGTCTTTGGGGTGGTTCGCCGATCTCCTGAAAGGGGGTCAAGGTCTTGATAGAGGAGCTCTGCCATCCATTTTTGAGGAGGTTTTCGCGCATATAGTCCGAGAGCACAAAACTGAG
>JAJOKA010000036.1 GCA_021206555.1 Candidatus Cloacimonadota bacterium
GATCAGTATTGTTGCCCGATGTCGCAAGGATGCTTCACTATGCCATCGGGCAGAAGCTCCATCAAGATGCTATTATTCCAAAGAGACTTTTACTCCGCAATCTGTACGCCAGGATGAGGATATACCCGTACACACTCACACCTAACCCCTAACACCTAAATTAACTCTTTGAAAGCTCTTTTCTCTTTCCTCTGTGTTGATATAAACTGTAATGCAGGATTTAGATGGGATCAGTCCTGGAGCCGTGCTTTCTCGTCTTGCTCACCAGTTCATAGAGCAAATATCCATTGAGCATATAGAGCACCTTGTCAAATTCCTTATCACCGGGGATGATGACGTCGGCATTCTTCTTGCTAGGCTCAATGAAAGCCGCGTGCGAGGGCTTCACGGTTTGCAGATATTGATCCAGGACGCCTTCCACTGCTCTACCGCGATCGATAATATCTCTACCGATGCGTCTAGCCAGGCGTGTATCGGCATCAGTATCGACATAGATCTTAAGATCGGACAGAGCGATCAGCTCCGGATAATATAGAGCAAAGATGCCTTCGAGGATGATCACGTCTGCTTCCGCGATACACAGCGTTCCTTCACTGCGGCTATGCGTTACAAAGCTGTAATCTGGAACATTGACGGCCTTGCCGGCCAACATCTCGTTCAAATCCCCCAGCAGATACTCTTTGTCGATGGAATCGGGATGGTCAAAGTTTACCTTAGCCCGCTCCGGGATCGGCAGATCAGCAAGATCCCGATAGTAGTTATCATGAGACAGTATCACGGTCTTCAGATCCTCCAGCCTGCGGCCGATGGCTTTGGCAATGGTGGTTTTTCCCGAGCAGGTGCCACCCGCGATCAAGATCAATCTTGCAGATTGTTTCATTCTTATCTTCCAAAATATTATTCCTGGCTATCCAAGTGCTTTGCCAAGATATTGTAGAGCTCGTTCATGTCAATAGGTTTGGCAATATAGTCATCCAAACCACATGCCAGGATTCTTTCTCTATCTCCCAAAAGTGCAGCGGCAGTGACGGCAATGATCGGAGTTTGGTGGCCTTGTTCTCTCTCCCGAATAATACCGGTAGCGGTAAGCCCATCCATCACCGGCAAATGGATGTCCATCAGGATGAGCTGGTATTTTTTCTCCGCATGCATGCGGAGCGCTTCCTCTCCCTGCTGGGCGATATCCACCGTCAGACCCCAAAGTTCCAACTGCCGCTTGATAAGCATCTGGTTGATCGGATCGTCTTCCACCAGCAGGATGTGCGCATCCAGCATTTTTACAAAGATGGATTCCGGGATGGTTTCTAACTCCATATTGGTGGAGGATCCTTTGTGCAAAGCAAAAGGCAGGATGAAGTAGAAGCAAGAGCCCTTGCCCGGTTCGCTTTCCACCCAAATGAAGCCCTGCATCATTTCTACTAGCTTCTTGACGATGGCCAGACCTAATCCTGATCCACCATATTTGAGCCCGATCTTGCTTTCCGCTTGGGTGAAATTGTCGAAGATATCCTTTTGCTTCTCAGGATCAATGCCAATCCCTGTATCTGCTACTTTCAGAAGGACGCGGGCATCCGTCTCCGAGATGGTGTAAAGCTCGGCCCCCACTTCGATGATGCCGCTATCGGTAAACTTGATGGCATTTTGCACGAGATTGATCAGAATCTGCTTTAAGCGCAATTGATCTCCCCTCACCACATCCGGCAAACTGCTGCTGATATTGCTGCGAATCTCCAACTCAGGTTTTCGGTTTTGATAGCTGTATTGCTTGACCAGGTCAGATTATCAGAAGCTTGGGGTTGAAATCGCTGATGATTAGTTCCATCTTTCCGGCTTCAATCTTGGAAAAATCCAGGACGTCGTTGATGATCTTCATCAGGTTTTTACCGGAAGAATACATGAGGTTATAGATCTCCTTCTGTTCCGGCTGGGCCTGCATCTGCATCAATACCTGGAGAAAACCGGTAATTCCATTGAGGGGATTACGAATCTCATGACTCATATTAGCCAGGAAATGGCTTTTGGCTATGTTTGCCGCTTCCGCTTTTTGCTTGGCATTCAGCAAAGCGACTTCCAGATTCTTCTGATCCGTGATGTCAATCACATAGCCATACACATATTTGCGGGAATCTCGTTCATCGATAAACAGACGACTGAAATCCATGACCCAACGAATCTCCTGGCTTTTGGTCAGCACCCTATACTGCAGAAACATAGGAACG
>JAJOKA010000073.1 GCA_021206555.1 Candidatus Cloacimonadota bacterium
CGCAGCAAAAAGCCTTGACATCCACAGCCCTTTGCCAAATATGGCTTTATGAGAAAATTTAAGTACAAAGAAGGAAGCTGATGAATAGCCAAATTTGCCTGATAATATTGTTGTGCCTGATGCCCATGTTACTGCTGAGTGTGGATCTGAGCAATCCGAGTGACTATATGAATGCCTTTATGCGCGTTCGCGCAGCGCTGCCGACGAAGAAACGGTATATCACTGGACGGGGAAGGTCTATAGCTATATCCCCGGCGAAAAAGCGCATGGAACTCTTTGATTTTGAGGGCTATAGCATCGCCCGCACGGTGGTGGAAGAAGGCGGTTTCAAGCTGCTTACCCGGGAAGCGGCCTTTTTCAAAGATCATCGCACAGGAGAGATCCTGGAAAACTGGCGCAATCCATTTACGGGGGCAACGGTTCCCGTGATCCATATCTTCAATGAATCCGGTGAATCAGGATATGGTCTTTGGCGAGGAGTATTTGCTTATGTGCACAGGATATTGCCCTCCACGGAATTGGGTGAGACTTTGGTGTTCCACATGGACATTTTTCCTTACTATCCCAGCCCTCTGAACACGAGAGAGCACGGAGAATTTGTGGGTAGTGACACCTATCAGGCAGCAGAATTTTTCCAGTTCTTTGTGGACAAAAAAGACCTGCTGAACGAAGAGCTGGACAGCGTTCCGGCCAATATCTCCTGGAGCCGGATCAGCCCTGGATGCCCTTTATGCGCATGGCGGATCGGGCGGGAAACCTGGTCTTTGTGTGTCGTGGACGCAAGCTCGATGGTGGATTTGAGGCTCTGCCGGCTCACATCAAAACTTATATCAGAGAACGTAAACCGGAATACGCTACCGCTCCCACCGAGTGGAGCGAACCGAATGAAACCAGCTGGACTTATTTTAAAAAAACTCTTTGATCAAGCGCAAGCTGAAAGGAATGAAAGATGAGACATTTCACGATTGCATTGTTGTTTTTGCTTTGTATCCCTTTGCTAGCTCAGGATACGAGTGTGTTTCCCAATCTGCGGCATAGCTCCCGCGATGCCAATGGCAATCTGCATCTCAGGTGGGAAGCAATGCCGGACATGCCCGGCCTGCAATATGAAGTATATCACAGCCTGGGCGGAAGCTGGCAAAGTGCCGCTGTGAACAGCTTGCAAGGCTTTACGCAGGAAGCCCTTTTGCCCTATGAATTTGGTCAAAGATTGCGCTATCGACTACGGACTGAGATGAGCTATATGGGCGAGAGCATGGCCTATCTACATGCCGCATATCAAGATACTGATAGCTTCCCTTTGCCCACAGATCAGATGGCTTTGATCGGCACTGACCCCGTGGGAGATTCGCTGACGATATATTCCCAGCATCTGGATCTCACAGAGTCCTACGTGGCCAGCACAGAGACCAGGCTATATCGCGCCATCGGCAACGTCAGCGGCAATTTTCCCACCATGCTAAGCATCACTACTTACAATATTTACATCGCCACCATCGCCAATTATGAAGCTGTTACAGATTCCAGCGTGTACGCGATGATCTATAGCTTCAACATCCCCGGATT
The DNA here is from genome assembly GCA_021206555.1 of Candidatus Cloacimonadota bacterium. Lineage (GTDB taxonomy): Bacteria > Cloacimonadota > Cloacimonadia > Cloacimonadales > Cloacimonadaceae > UBA5456. Next base: position 1,567 of record JAJOKA010000073.1, read on the forward strand.
GCTTTCCAGCGGTTTGTACAAGATAGGGATGGACGAGGAAAATATGCCGGTATTCACCAGACTGGGCAATGTGCAAAGCCAGGTATCCGGTGGCAGACTGCATCTGAGCTGCAATTGGGCAGATCTCACAGCTGATCCCGGTTTCGGAGCCTGGCCTAATGAACTCAACGCTCTGATGATCACTGATGCCACCATGCAGATAAACTTGGATATTATGACCATGACTCCCAGCTTTGACTTTGGGGATAATGGCGCGGTGGGCGCAGTGGAATTCAAAGATATGGTCTATGATGTAGCGGTGAACACTCTGCCTACATTGACGGTGCTATCCCATAATCCCACAGCAAACACAGTTCAGCTCTTGTATGATGATGCCGACCAGGATTTTCCTTGAATGCCACAGTGAGTTACTCGGATGGAAACGGGGGATTTATGTATATGGATATGATCCCGATCTACAATCCCGATGGCAGTATAACCTTCAACCAAAGTGCCGGACCGCACATCAGCTACAGAGTTTCGGATAATGGTATAGACTATGTGGGATTGGGCCCCGTGGCCAATAATGACCCCCTGCAAGTCCCGATCCCGGCTCTGAGCCTGAGGCTGCCCAAGTCCCATCTGGCAGCATCTCAGCAAACAGTGGATATC
>JAJOKA010000136.1 GCA_021206555.1 Candidatus Cloacimonadota bacterium
CGGTGACTTGCGTCTAGCCGGTCTGTCGTTCTAGGCTTGGCTTCAGGCTTGGTTTCCACGGGAGCTTTTGGGGCTCTGCTATTGGCTCAGGCTTTGGTTTTCGGCTTTAGGTTCCGCTTTGGCCTTTTCTTCACTGTTGGCTTGGTCTCAGGCCTTTCTTCGGGTGACTCTTCTATGGTCGGTTCCACAACGGGTTCAGCAGGCTGCGCTGTCACTTCTTCTATGCCCTTGAAGGGAGATTCCGCGTTTTTCTTGGCTTGATGGCGCAGTTCAATGAGTTTCTTCCGGTCTTTCTCGGCTCTCTTTTCTGCGTCCACTTGTTCGTTGTATTTCTCGCGGATTTTGTTTGCCACTTCTTCGTCTATTATGCTCATGTGGCTTTTGGTAATCACACCAAGATCAGTAAGATGCTTTTTCAAAGCCATCGTGCTGATCTTGAGTTCCTTGGCTAATTCATGTACTCGTATCTGCAAGGTTCCTCCACTTCAGGACTGCCAGTATTCGATCATCTTGGCAGCAAAGTTTTTATCGCTTATGCCATACACGCCCGTTAGGGGTAAACCTAAGGCCGCGCTCAGTTCTTCTTGCGAGCTCAGCTGAATCATCATAACTTTATTGCCCGCTTCATTCAGGTCATTTTTCACGCGGGATACTGTGCGCTGGGCCGTGTCCGTTGCGATAATTATAAGATGTATATGCTTATGATGCAAGCCCCGTAAACAGGCATCGGTTCCGCTGGCCAGCTTTCCGGCCTTGCGGGCAAATTGCATCAGGTTCATAATCTTTGCTTCTTTTGTCATGCCGTCTTCCCTTTATGCTTGCTTTTGCGTTTGCGCCATTTTGGCAGATCCGGCAAACAGCCTGGGCAATGGTAATACTTCCGGCATTGCAAACGGGCTCCGAGATCGTAAACGATCCCGCCCGACAAGAGAATGAAGGGTAAAAGCCCTTCTTTGGTGCTTTTCTGCCGGCACACCACGCAGGTGCGAATGGGCTTGTGTCCGGCATTGCTGTTCATATTCGGCATTAGAAGTACTTCGCGCTTTCTTTCAGCTTTTCAGCAGTTTTCTGTCCCATACCTTCCAAAGCTGCCAGCTCATTCACGCTGGCTGCATAAATATCCTGAACGCTGGTGTATCCTGCATTGCGCAGCACTTCGGCAATCTTCGGAGTTACTCCGTCCAGCTCATTGACGTGGCTCACGGTGCGGCGTTCTTGGACATCTTTTCTTCAAATTCCTGGGTAGTAAAGATGTCGATCTTGAGTCCGGTAAGCTTGGCTGCCAGTTTCACGTTTTTACCTTGTTTACCGATGGCCATCACCTTGTCTGCTTCGTCCACGATCACGCTCGCGGCGCGATTGCGTTCGATGATCACGCGCTTCACGCTATTGACACCCAGGGCATGCTCGATCATCACTTCCGGATCTTCGCTATACACCACGATGTCGATCTGTTCGCCATGCAGTTCCTTGCGAATGCTGTCGATGCGGGTGCCTTTTGGCCCCACGCATTCTGTGATCGGATCCAGCTTGTCCACCAAAGCTTCCAATTCCACCTTGGTTCTGATCCCCGGTTCCCGCACGATCTTGCGAATCTTGATCTTGCCAGCGTAGATAGCCGGAATCTCAGCTTCAAAGAGCTTTTTTACAAACTCAGGATTGGTGCGGGAAAGGATCACCGTGACACCTTGGTTACCGCTGCGGATATTGGTCACGTAGGCTTTAATGTTGTCGCCCACGCGGTAAAATTCGTTTTCGATCTGCTCGTCCAGAGGCAAAAGCGCGTCGGTGTAGCCCAGGTCGATGCGATAGCCACCATTGTTGTCATCAATAGTCTTGATCTTACCGGACACGATGGTGTGCTTCTGTTTATTAAAGTCGTTCTGAATCTTTTCATCTTCAAGCAGGCGAATCCGATCCTGGATGATCTTCTGCGCGGTCTTCACCAATTTGGGTTCAAACTCGTGCAGGGACATCTCTTTTTTGGATGTAATCTCCCAGCCTGGCATGGGCATCATAGCCTGCCCTGGCGTCAGCCAGAGAGATCTCGCCCAGGGAGCTTTCCAGCTCCACCACCAAGCATTTAAAGCGGGCTCTGATGCCGCTGGAGGCTTGATCAATATACACTTCCAGCTCATTTTGCTCGTCCAGCTTCTTGGCCAATGTGTTGGTGATTGATTCCACCACGATCTCCTGGATCAAATGGCCGTCCAGTTGCTTAATCACGGCTAGTTTGTTCACCGCGTCCAGAATGTTAACGCTCATCTTCATCACCTCTGGGTAGCCCAAAAATATTGTTTTTGCCCTGGATATGGATTTGAGGGGGATCTCTACGCGCTCGCCCGGTCATCCAAAACTATGGTATCCTGATTCACTTCCAGCAAAGTGCCATGTGCGAAAGCTTGGCTTCTTCGTTCGCCCATTGCACTGCGACCTTTTCGTTGATCGCGCTCACCAGTGGCTTTTCAGCTTCAGGGGACGCTCTAGGCCGGGACTGGATACTTCAAGATAGTATCTTTCAGGAATGAGATCAAAGGTTTCCAGCTCCTCACTCAAAGCACGGCTGAAACGCGCGCACTCATCCAAGCTTACTCCACCGATCTTGGTGAGGTAAACTATGATGATGCGGCCCTTGCCGGACATCTTTTCGTCCACATCATACAGGGCAAGATGCATATCAGCACAAATCTTCTTGGCGATGTCTTCTACTTGAGTTCGGTAATATTCCACTGATTTTTCCTCGATCTTCATTTAAAAATTCTTTGGTGGAGCGCGCTGCCGATAATCCAATTATTCTTCGTTGTGGCCATATTTCTTAGCGGATTTGCATCAAAAAAAATAGCTAACCATTGTAGCTATCAAAACCGCAACTGCGGGTACCATAACAACTTATCAGCCTATTTCTGGCTTCTCTACCTAAGGAACCAGTTTTATCCATGCCAATATGGTGTCAAGAAAAATATCGAAACTACTACCCTTGGAGTTGTAAGCGCTATCCCAATGTCTTGAAGCCAAACCAACAATGCTTAACTCCAGATTTCGTAGCGAAGCCGATGATTCGGCGCGCTTACGACTTCAAGCAGCGAGCATGCAACTGTGGAAACAAACTTGGAAGCGTCAGGATACCGCATCTAAATGTTTCTGCCTCAGGATGAAGCATCTACAATCCCCAGTCCCGCTGTTTGAAGTCATTGCCGCCTCAAGATCGAGGGCTGTTCTGATCAGAGCTATAGTTCGTAATTCATCGACCTGCCTGAACGGAGATAGCGGCAATAACTCCAAAGGAGGCAAGCGGCATGAACTCCAAAGTGAAACAAGCTTTTCTATTGACAATTCCACCCCACCACTGTGATTTGCATTATTGTTTGATAGCATTGGAGAAAGACATGATACAGCTGAAAGACATCTGCAAAAGAAAAACTGGCATGAAGCCCTGGATCTGCCTACCGGTGAGGACCACAAGAAGTTTGTCGCCAGCAACCTCTATTCCATCGCTCAGGCTCAGTTTTACCCGGGGCAGAAGAGCTATGGCATCTACCTGGGAGACAGAATGATAGGCTATGCGCTATGCGGAGTAAACCATGGTTTTGACCGCAATCCCGGCACTGAGTTTTGGATCTGTCGTCTAATGATCGCCGAAGGTGAAAGGTTCAAAGGCTATGGCAAAGAAAGCCACCAAACTGATCATCAATCTTGCCCACGACATGGTTTTGACAAGGTTTATCTCAGCACCGAGGAAGAAAACGCCAAAGGCATCGCCTTCTATCAAAGTCTGGGTTTCCGGCTAAACGGTGAAATGCTGGATGACGAGGTCATATTGTGTTATCAGCTTTGAGGAGATAGTGGATGCAATTGCCCTGCGCGCCCGCCACAGTCAGGAGAATCCTGGTAAATTCCGTTTTGCTTTACCGTTTTTGGCTGGCTCTGGCCGGCTTTGAAAGCGGAGCGATGCTATACGGAGTCTTGGTGGTGGCAGTGTGCCAGCTCATCTTTGCTCCGCGTCTAAGGCTATTTCGGGATCTGCGCTATGATCTTGGCGCCTTTATCGCCTTCTTCCGCTTTTGTCTGTCCTTTTCCCACAGTTTGCTCAGCTCAAACATTGATGTTGCTGCTCGAGTAATCAATCCTCGCTTGCCCATAGCTCCGGGCATCCTGGAGATCAAGACCGCTCTGAAAGCCGATCTGGCCATCATGCTGATCTCCTATGCCATTACTCTTACTCCGGGCACGATCATGATCGAAACCAGGGACGACAGCCTCTTTATCCATGCCATCAATGTCGATTCCCCCCAGGCTGTTTCAGCCATCGAAACCACCATCGCCACTTACGAAAAATACCTCACGAGGATGGTTTGCTAAATACGATCAATCTACTCTACGAGATAGCGATCTTGATAGTCCTGATCAGTCTGCTGGTAGCCATGCGCAGAATGGTGAAGGGGGCCATATTCGGTTGACCGGATCGTGGCCTTGGACACGATCACGATCCACACGATTTCTGTGATCGTGGGCATCGCCTATCTGGCCCAAAGAGTGATCTATCTGGATATCGCCCTGGTCTATGCTTTGGTTAGTTTCATCGGCATCATGGGTTTATCCCGCTATTTGATCGGGGGTCTCCGATGATTTTACAATTTATCGGAGCTCTCTGCGCGCTTTTGGGAGCCCTGTTTTTGCTATTGGCCAGCATCGGGATCAACCGCATGCCGGATACCTACACCCGCATGCTGAGCGCGTCCAAGGCTTCCACTTTGGGCACGATCTTCTTTCTTTTGGGGATCGGGATCCGCTTCCCGGGCTGGTGGCTGAAGCTCTTTTTTCTCTTTATCACGGTATTGCTCACGGCACCGCTATCGGCCCATGTGATCTCTCGCACGGCCTACTTTTTGGGCATTCCGCTTACCGATCAGACCGTCAAGGACGACCTGGGGAAAAAGCGATGACGAGATAATCGCCCTGGTGATGGGCTTGATCGTCGTGCTATCGGCCTTGATCGCGCTCAGGCATCCCAACATCCTGGTCTCAATCCTGTTCTTGAGCAGCATGAGCTTGGGGGCCAGCGTGCTCTATCTGCTACTGGCTGCTCCGGATGTGGCCATGACGGAAGCCGCCATTCGGGGTCAGGGGCTCACCACTCTCTTCTTTTTGTTTGCCTTTCGCCATTTTGAAAAAGGACAAAAGCTCTTGAAAGCGCTCAAAACTGGCTGTGGTCCTGCTTTTCAGCTGATCCTGCTCTTCAGTTTCAGCGGCAAAGCCCAGCCCGGGATTCCCTCCACTTCAGCGCAGTATGTCGAAGCTGCTCAGACGCAGTTTTCCACGCAAAATATCCTAACCCCGATCCTGCTTACCTGGCGTGGTTTTGACACCTTTGGCGACTGATCATCCTGTTTTTAGCCACCACCGCCATCGCTTTTCTCAGCCGCAAAGAAGGCGCGGTTCCCAAGGCTCAGCTCCCTTCCTATCTTGAGGCTACCCGCGTGGCCAAATCCGGAGTTGCCGTATTGCAACCCCTGCTCTTTGTCTTCTCGGTGTATATCTTCAGTTTCGGACACCTCAGTCCCGGTGGAGCCTTTCAGGGCGGAGTAACCTTGGGTTCTGCCTTTGTCTTGTGGATTTTAGTGCATCCCAATGAGGAGTTCCGGATTCACAGCCTCAGTGCCCTGGAAGCAGTTTGTGGCATTGCCTATATCGTATTGGCAAGCCTGGGCTTAGTCCTATTGGGCACTTTCCTGGATCCGGGCTATCTGCCTTATGGTGAGATGGGCGATTTCTTCAGCGCTGCCGCTTTACCCTTGATATATATCTTCTTAGGCATCAAAGTGGGCGTGGAAATGATCAAAATCGTCACCAAGTTCAGAGCCTGAGACCATGATTATATTAACAATCGCAATCATCTTGATGGCCTTGGGCATTTGGGGCCTGCTCTTTCAACGTAACATGTTGAAACTGGTCTTTGCCTTCAATATCTTCGAGACCGGGCTCAATCTCCTGATCGTCTCAGTGGGCTTCATCAAAGGCAAAACTGCCCCGATCCTGGATCTGGAACTTCTGCGGAAGAATCCCTTGCCCCATGTCGTGGATCCGCTACCCTCAGTTTTGGTGCTCACCTCCATCGTGATCGGTGTGGTGATTACCGCAGTAATGCTGGTCTTCGTGGTGCTCTATTATCGCAAGACGGGTAGTCTGGAACTACCGGAAGAGGGGATTTGAAGCGTGATTAGCTCTGTCTTTGCCGTGATTATGCTGATGGGGATGCTATTGCCCTGGTTTTTGCATCGGAGTCGACCCAAAACCGTGTATCTGTTGGGCGCGCTGCCTCTCTTGCTGGCAGCATATTTCATCTATCTGGCCCATATCGATCTTCCTCTCTTCGAACTGATCGGCAGCAAGGATCCTGCCCTGGGCATCAGTCTGGCTTTGGGTTTGCGGGAGCTACTGTGGCTACTCTGCACTTTGGGCTTGATCTTCGCGCACTTCATCAGCCATCGGAAGGCCTTCCTCAGCCTGTCGGCCACATCCCTGGTCTTATATCTCTTCAGCCTTCTGGCTGTATGCGGAATCCTGCTCACCAGAGATATCTTCAATCTCTTTGTGATGCTGGAGCTCTTTTCCGTGTCCATGATCGGTCTGATCCTGGCCCAAACCAAACACACAAACGCGCTCAAAGCCTATGCCTTTCTGATGCTCAACAGCGTTGCCGCTGCCCTGTTTTTGATCGGTGTCGTCATCCTTTACCGCCACACCGGGCTGCTCAATCTGGATGCCTTGCTGGAGTTGGCGGTTTCCGGAGACTTACCGGGCTCGGCCACAGCCTTCATGATGGCAGCCATGAGCTTGAAAGTGATGCTCTTCCCGCTGCATTCCTGGGCTAATATCCTGATCGACCGTAACGGTGGCATAGCGGCTTCCTATATCTGCATGCTGATGCCCATGGTCTTCATCTATGATCTGCAGAAGCTATCGGGCTTGATCCCTGCCCCGCAGATCGGCTTCCTAAGTTTCCTGGCTTTGATCACCCTGCTCTATAGTGGTTACCGAATCCTGCGCTATCGGGCCAGGCACCGGGCAGATCTCGTTTTTGCGATCAATGCCCTCTTTATTCTGGCTTTCAGTTACCACTATTTCCAAGATGCCTATCCGCTGCTGCTAATCATCGGGATCTCCTCTTCCCTGATCAAAATGCTCGTGCTGAAAGGGAAAAAAGAAGATGAAGCTCAGGAGCTTAGCAATGTCGGTTGGTACCCAAATCTGAACAACAGCATCCTGGCTATTCTGATCGTCCTGATTATGTACTTCATTATTGGTGCTTAGTGCTTAGTGCTTAGTGCTTAGTGCTTGGTGCTTGGTGCTTGGTGCTT
>JAJOKA010000069.1 GCA_021206555.1 Candidatus Cloacimonadota bacterium
AGGAAGTGCCACACATCATCAAGCAACATCGGTTCCCTCAGCCTCATCAGTACCGGAACCAATGTGGCCAGCGCGGACATCCAACTGATCGACCGCAAAGAGCGCGATAACAGCACTCTGGAGATGGTGAATCTCTTATTCAGGACTTCGCCGATATCCCGAATGCCAAGATCAAAGTAAGCGTGCAATCCGGCATGAGCTTCGGGAGTAGCGCTATCAGCTTCTACATTCAGGGCCAGGATCAGGAAGTATTGGAAGAGCTGAAAAAGGACGTATTAGAGCAAATCAGCGACGTTCCCGGCCTCATCAATATCGATAGTAGCTCGCGCCCCGGCACTTCTGAGATTACTCTGTATCCCAAGCGTGACCGCATGGCCGAGATCGGTGCCACTGTCTATGACCTCGCAATCGCCCTCAGAACCAGCGTGGAAGGCATGGTGAGCACCTATTACCGTGAAGGCGGAAATCAATATGACATCAGGCTCAGCCTTGCCGATGAGGATATCGACCATCCGGATAAGATCATGAATCTCAGCATCATTATCCATGGCCAGGCCTATCTGCTCTCGCAATTGGTGGATATGGATTTCGCTCCCGGCGTGAGCCAGCTCTTGCATCTTGACCGTTTCAAGACGATTGAGATCACCGGCGATGCCGCCAAAGGATTCTCGACCGGAAACATCAATTCTGCCATCAAGCAGCGCGTAAATCAGATGCAATTTCCCAGCGGTTACCAGATTGCCTGGGGTCGGGAAGCCAAGATGCTGAACGAAACCATGAGCGACATGGCGCGCACCTTCCTTTTGGCAGTACTGCTCACCTATATGCTCCTGGCAGCGATCCTGGAAAGCTTTGCCCAGCCCTTGATTATCCTGGCCACAGTACCCCTGGCCATCATCGGGGTGATCCTGGCGCTATTCTTCTCCGGAGTAGGGATCAACATGTTTTCTATGCTTGCGGTGATAATGCTGGTTGGCATCGTGGTGAATAACGCTATATTAATATTAGACTACGTGAATGTGAAGCGCAAGGAAGGGATGTGTTCGCACGACGCCTTGCTGGAAGCAGGAAAGATGAAGCTGAAACCGATCATTATGAGCACCCTGTCCATCGTCATCGGCATGATCCCGATGGCTTTGGGAATCGGCTCTGCGGGACGCGAATTCCGCATGAGCATGGGGTATCGTATCCATCGGAGGACTCATCGTTTCTACCTTCCTCACTCTGATCGTGATCCCAGCGTTCTATTATCTTAGCACGCGCAACAAAATAGAAAAGGAGACATGCAAATGAACAGGATCATCAAACTTACCAGTATCGCCATGCTGGTGATACTCTTCACCATCGGGCTTTCCGGCTGCTTCGGCAATTTTGCCGCTACCCGTAAGGTTTACAACTTCAATCAGGAATATAGCGGCTGGACCGGCCAGATTATGTTCTGGGTCTTGAATTGGGTGCCGATTTATAGCGCAGCCATGGTTCTTGATCTATACATCTTCAACACTGTGGAATTTTGGACCGGAACCAATCCCATCGCCATGAACTCCGGTGAAGAAGTGATCAAGTATGCCTCGCAAGACGGCAAAGACCTCAAGATCACCATCCGTCAAAATCAAGTGATCGTGGAAGACCTGGACAATCCCGGCCAGGAAATGGAACTTTCCTACAAGCCGATGGAGAAATCCTGGTACTATCACGGTAGCGAAGGCTTGGTCAAAATCGCTACTATCAACGATGATCAGGCCATTTTCCATCGCCCCAATGGCAAGACCGTAAACCTCAGCCTTGCCCATTAATTTTCACCAAAAGGAATCTAAATGATCTCAAGAGAAAAACTCGAATCCGTCCTCGACAAGGTACGTCCGGCCATCCAGGCTGATGGCGGAGACGTCGAGCTGATAAACATCCGCGAAGACAACGTGGTGGAAGTTCGCCTCAAAGGCGCTTGTCATGGCTGCCCGATGGCAACCCTCACCCTCAAAGCGGGCATTGAACGCATCGTCAAAGAAGAAATCCCTGAGGTTGTGGAAGTAATCTCAGTCTAGGTAACAATAGACCTTAGCACCCCCTCTACGGAGGGGGTTTTTCTTTTCTGCGCTTTAGGCAAAACCCCACCCGGCAAAATGTGATTGACACAATTCCGCGCATCCCCGTGTATGACATCAGCTCTGTTTGAGCCATTCCAAGAATGTTGAAACAAGAG